>CAYXQH010000010.1:0-24995 GCA_964467425.1 uncultured Saprospiraceae bacterium | reverse complement strand
GAAATGTTTAACAACAGGTTTGAATCGATTTGCTTTATCGGCACCGCCTTTATCAATAGCAGCAGCATCACCACCAATGCTTAATAGTTTTGAGATCATTCCTCCTGATGCACCTAATACATGATCATATACATCCCAAGTCTGAACGCCTAAAGCTTCTCTTGCATAAAAAGCATCCCATGGATTTGGTGTTCTAAAACGTGTTAAATCCAATAATCCGTCATCTACGACCGCCACGGTATAAGCCATTGCTTTTCCAGATGTTTCGCTTACTTTAATGGTCACGCGTTCTTCAGGTTTTAAAACATCCGCCATTTCAATGGCTGGCTTCAATCGTGTCATCGGATCTTCGACATGAATAGGAATCACACCATACATTCTAATTGGAAGATCATTCTCTGTTTGTCCATGTGGTTGTAATAAGGTCACATGCGCATAGACGGTTGGGGCCATTTCTTCGGTAGCTTTAAATCGGAATTTTGTTTCTCCTTTCTCCGATCCTCTCCAGTAACTGTCCAGGACTTTAGATCCTGATTCAATCGTCACTAAAACTCTTCCACCTGCATTACTTGGAATTCTTAATTCTACATCATCGCCTACTTCGTACTTTTCTTTATCAGAAGAAAACATCAACATAGCAGCAGCTTTTCGATGCTGATTTTTATCATCTCCATACCACGGATAACCTGCATAAAAATAATCGCCAGAACAGTGTCCACTTTCTTCATCACATACACGAACCAGATAATAACCCCAATCCCCTACTTTTACATCCCAGTTTGCGGTTCCATCCTTATTGGTTTGAACGGTAGCTGAATCCAGTGCATTATAATGGGTACTACTATTGAACATGCTCACATTGGATCGGTTAGACTCCCACCACCATCGCCATTGGGCACGGTAAACGCCAATTTTAAGTTTCTTATTTTTGATGGCTTCTCCTTTTTCATTGACAGCAGCAAATTCTAATAGTCCTCCATTTTCGAGATCAATTCGTTTTGACCCATAGCGATTTCGCGGAATAGAAACTCCCGTATAACTGGCATAAGGACTATAAACGATGGAGGTATTATCTTCACTAAAGTCGCCTCCTTTTTCAAAAGACCTCGTTCTAAAATCTGCTCTCATTTTTCCAGGCATTTTATTATTGCCTCGAAAATCTGTATCTATTTTAGCATTCCCATCATTGTTCACAACATTATCAAAAATGGCATTGTATTCTGCATCCACTTTACGTGCCGGATCATCAAATTCGAAATCACTAAATTTTGGAAAGGTCGTATTCGTTTGCCGAAGTTTCATTTCGACTTTTGTTTTTAAACTTCGAGCAGGAGCGCCATGCAACCAATTGACTTGCAGATCAGTTTTTAGTGGCATATCTGTGGCAGATAATTCTTCATTTCCAAAATCCAGGTTAATTTTTAATCGATTCGGCTTAATGGTTTCGATTTTTAATGTTTTTGTAAAAACAGCACCACCTAATTTTACTGTTGCGCGCCAATCTCCTGTTGCATCATCTGGTTTTGTAGAAATGGCTAAAGGATACACATTGTTCACATTCGTTGTTGTAGTAAACTTTGTATACAATTGATTCCGTGCATCATGCAACTCAAAGCTAAGCGGATGATTATCCGGAAGTTTATTCAGTTTGTCTTCTAAAACAAAGTTGAGGTATAAAGAATCACCCGGTCGCCACACCCCTCTTTCTCCATAGAGATAGCCTTTGATTCCTTTTTGAGAAACGGTACCAGCTACATCAAATTTACTTAAGGATAAAGAATTGTTATCCATTAATTTTAAATAGCCTTTATTGTTCCCTTGATTTGCTACGACGACAAAAGGCTCTTCGTTATTGAGATCAAGTACAGCAACCCCTTCCCCATCTGTCGTGACTGTTTTTATAATTTGTTGCTGATAATTATAAACGTCCAGGTTAATTCCTGACATCGATTTTGTGGATGTTAGATCCGTTACATAGAATAACATCATATCGTCCGATCCTTTTTTAGCAATAATTCCAAGATTAGAGGCGACAACATTTCTGCTCACAAAATTATCTGATCCATAATAAGCTGGAAAACATGGATTTTTACGATGATTATATTCGAAGTCCTCATAATACCCTCCAAATCCATAGTATCCGTAGTCCATAATCGAACGAATGTTCTCTTTGTCTTTAAAAGGGTTTTCCAATATCTGAAGATCATCGTTAGCATCTTTCGGACCGCAATAGTAGCTGGTATAGGTTGGACGAAATCCAATTCTTATCTGATAAATAGCATTTGGATCTCGTTGGATCAAATTACTTAAATCAACAGCATATCTAGTCCAGGTATCTTTATTGCCTTCTTGATTGAGATCATTTAATTTTATTTGTTTTTGAATTTCAATCTGCCCGACTCTATTCATTTGATAATCACCCTGATCAAGTTGATTAGTTTGTAAAAATTGAAGAATATTATTATCAAATATTTTGAAAACTTCTACATCAATCGCATTAAGATTTACCGCTTCGAAAGGAAAAGTCAAACCCTCAGCATTTGGAAGAATAACACCAGAGCCAACTAATCGAAGACCAGGTTTTGGTTCTTCAAAAACCAATGTTTCTTCTGTCCGGTTTTTAAGCTTTATGTTATTAGTATTTTTCAAACCAGTTTCAATCGATATTTTTCGTTGCCCACTTAAGCGCTTTCCCGGATATATTCTTAGCTGATTACCATCTACCTGAAATCGTAATCGTCCTTTATAATCACTTACTCTTATAAAGCCTTTGAAATCTTGCGATTGTTTTAAAGGATCAGAGAAATGAACCAAAGCATATTGTTCATTATCCTGAATTACCTGAGCAGACATCACTTTAAAATTAGAAATCCCAGGCACTATAAATGCTCGTTCGTTTTTAACACTCACGCCTAAGGGTTTTCCATTCCAATTTACAGTTAACTCTGTATCGTCATTTCCTCTGGTGATATTTTCAATAAAAAAAGTATGTGTTTTTTGATCCGAACCATGTTCCCAACGAATAGTAGGTTTTTGATTAGCCAGTTTGAAATCCATTATTTTTTCAACGGCTTCATTGTCCGCAATATCATAGGTAAAAACAGAACCTTGCAATATTTGATTTTTAGTATCTGAAGGATTTTTTCCTTTTAGGCCTTTGAATCGAACATTAAAATTCTGGGCTTTCGTTTTAAAGTTAAACTCAAAACTCTTTGCGTCTTTGGGTAGATTTTTATACAACTTTTCAAGATTCACCGTCCCAAGAAAATCTTTGTCCGCAGCCAAATGCTCTTCCGGGATGAACTGAATCGTTCGATCATCTTCCCATACCGCCTTTCCTTTAATCCTTGGTCTAAAAGAAATAACGTCATCATCCAAAACGGACCCGATTCGATCTGAATCAATCAGGTTACTCGTAAACCGAACTTTAATCGGAGCGGCTTTAGAAATTTCACCTGAGGTATAAGCATAGATAAATGAACTCAAACTCGTTGGCATTTCTTTCGCAACCCTTTGTTGCTTACAAGCAAAAACCATCAGGAGTAAAATAAGGAGAGAAAATTGGAGGACGTTTTGAATTTGGTTTCGCATGACTTTTTGATTTTGACAGAGATTTTTCTATTAAACGAAAAATCGGAATTAAAGATTCTGAGTATCCCTTGCAATATCGGAGGATAAGTCTTTATATAAGGAGTACATTTAATATTCGTTGCCTAAGGCTTAGAATTCGTAAGATTAAAGCTGATTTTCGAAAATTGAGCTTTTCAAAAGAAGTGGCTTAGGTTTTTCGGACGTACAAATTTAAAAAGCTTTTTTAATTTCAAAACTTTTTTTAATTATTTTGTGGGAGATAGATCGACAATACCGGTAAAAAACCAAATCATGATTAATAAATCAGCTACATCAAAATCAATCATTTATCTAACCTTATTTTCATTTTTTATAATAGGATGTACTTCAGAAAAACCTTCTTCTGAGCAGGCAAAAAACTCAGGCGAAGTTGTAGCTAATCTACCTTTTCAGCAATTAGCACTCCATGATTTAAATGCTTTCCAAAGTCCAGGAAAAAACTGGAGTTTAAAAAGAAAAGTACTTAGTGATTTTTCAAAAGAAAATGATATTCAATCAGATAAAGGTGAAGGTGTATTGTTAAATCTTAGTTCAGATCAAACAAATTCAAATCTTTCAACAAGTTGGGAGCATGGCGATTTGGAGATCGAGCTAGATTTTCTAGTCCCCAAAGGCTCCAATTCTGGTCTGTATTTTCAAGGGCGTTATGAGGTTCAAATTTTGGATAGTTGGAAAAAAGAAAATCCTTCTTCCTCGGATTGTGGAGGAATTTATGAAAGATGGGACGATTCAAAGCCCGAAGGTAAAAAAGGCTTTGAAGGATATGCTCCTCAGTTGAATGCCAGTTTAGCGCCAGGACTTTGGCAACATTATCACATCATTTTCAGAGCACCTCGATTTGATGATACTGGCAAAAAAATAGAAAATGCTAAATTCGAAAAAGTAGTCCACAATGGAGTAACCATTCATGAGGATGTAGAACTTTCAGGACCAACACGTGGTGCGATATCTTCTGAGGAGGTTGCAATGGCGCCTTTGATGATCCAGGGAGATCATGGACCTGTCGCGTTCAGAAATATACATTTCAAAAAATACGGTGCCGATACGCTTCGTGTAAATAACATTCAATACAAATATTTTGAAGTAGATATCCCGATTACACAGCTCCCAAATTTTGATACTTTAACCGTCTTGACATCCGGGAAAGCTGACAAAATAGATGTCAATGAATTATCAAAACGCAGAGATGGTGTGGCTTTTCAATTTACTGCTGACTTAGAAGTTCAAAAATCAGGAACTTATCTTTTTCATCTTTATTCTGATGATGGCTCCAGATTGTTTATTGATGATAGGTTAATTATCGATCATGATGGCAAACATGACCTCGAACCCAAACGAAGCATCCTTGAGCTAAGTGAAGGAACCTATCCGATTAAAATTGATTATTTCAATAACAATTGGGGGAAAGGTTTGATGATTCATTATGAAGGACCAGAACAGCAATTGAGGTTGTTAGAAGGACGTAATCCCTACCCTGTCAATAATGACAAAAAAGCATTGCTTATTGAACCTGGAGATCGCCCTGAGATGATTCGTAGTTTTGTGAACTATGGCGATCAGAAAAAAACACATGCCATCTCCGTTGGACATCCTGATGGTGTTCATTATTCTTACGATCTGGATCAAGGAGTCTTGTTAAAAGTATGGAAGGGAGGTTTTGCTGATGTAACTAATATGTGGCAAGGTCGAGGCAATTCACAATTGTTGGTTCCTCAAAGCATGGCGATGGAAGTTCAGGAAAATATTATTTGTGATTTAAAAAGTAATAAGATTTATAATGAAACGCTTTCTAATGACATTCATTTTAAGGGTTATAAAATAGATGATTCAGGTACACCTATTTTTCAATATAATTTTGAAAACAATCGTTTTTTTGATCAATACAAACCAAATGATTCAGCAACTGGATTAATCAGAACCATCTATGCTGATTCAAACAATGAGATGCATACCCGAATAGGATTTGGAAAATATATCGAAAAAGTAAACGATCAATATTATTCTATTGATGGAAAAATGTATGCAAAAATTCTGAGTGGTCATAAACCTACTTTTCGAAAACAAAATGAACAAACAGAAATGCTCATTTCATTACAAGACCAAGAAAAATTAGTTTATGAAATTCTTTGGTAAACGAAAAAATCTAGTAGTTCCTTCTAAATTTTCAAAGAAGAAAATGATTATGATAAAAAATCTATACTCCATTATATTTTTCTTAGCTCTTTTTGTTACCAATTCTTTTGGACAGGCAATTAAAGATCAATTTTATAAAATAGAAAAGGTAAACATACCTGAGAATATTAATCTGGAAGTTGGTGGTCTTGCTTTCAATGACAAAGGTGAACTTGGAGTGATTACCAGAAGAGGCGAATTATGGATTATTAAAAACCCTGAAGCACAAAAACCTACATTTAATCGTTTTGCACATGGCCTACACGAACCTTTAGGACTTGCATTCAAAGAGGGTTCTTTTTATACAAATCAAAGAGGTGAGTTAACTAAACTTACAGACAGTAATAATGATAATCATGCTGATCAATACGAAACCATTACGAGCTGGGAATTGAATGGCAATTATCATGAATATTCTTACGGACCTGTTATCTTACCCGATGGTGATTTTTTAGTCACTCTAAATCTTGGTTGGATCGGTCGTGGAGAAAGCGGCTCTAAATGGCGTGGCTGGATGATGAAAGTTAGTCCTGACGGAACGGTCAAACCTTATGCTACGGGTCTTCGCTCACCCGCCGGTTTTGGGCTGAATGCTGCTGGAGATATTTTCTATACTGAAAACCAGGGGGACTGGGTTGGATCTGGAAATATAACACATTTAGAATTAGGAGATTTTGCCGGAAGTCCTGAAGGTTTAAAATGGTCCGGGGAAGAAGGCTCACCACTAGATTTAAAGCTAGAGGATATTGATGATTCAAAAGGCATGACCCTTTATCAATACAAAGAAAAATATGATGCAGTAAAACCACCTTCTGTATGGCTCCCGCATACACTAATGGGAATTTCCACATCTGATATTGCTGTTATTCCAGAAAACTTTGGTCCATTTAATGACCAGCTTTTAGTTGGAGATCAAGGGCACAGCAAAATAATGAGGGTCTATCAGGAGAAAGTAAATGGAGTCTATCAAGGAGCTTGTTTTCCATTTGTCGATGGTTTTTCATCTGGAGTACTTCGCTTAATTTGGTCTCCCGAACAAGATGCACTTTATGCAGGGCAAACGAATCGAGGATGGGCCTCAACCGGGCGTGATCCTTATGCTCTAGAACGATTGGTTTGGACTGGAAAAACACCTTTTGAGATTAAGCAAATTAATATTCATGCACAAGGTTTTCAATTAGAATTTACAAAGCCTGTCCATCCTTCCATAGCAAATGATCTCAAGGCATTTCAGGTGACGGATTTCACCTACCAATATCATCATTATTATGGTAGTCCGGTAACAGACAAGCAAGACCGATCCGTTCAAAAAATAGAACTTGCAAAAGATGGCAAAACGGTTATGATTTATTTAGATCAAATCCGAAAAGGTTATATCTATGAGATTAAGTCCAAAGACATCTTAAGTAATTTAAATGAACAATTATTACATGATGTTGCTTATTACACTGTGAACGAAATTCCAAAAGGACATTCAGAAAACAACACTTCTAATTCTTCAAGGACTAATACATCAAATACGAATGCGCTTTCTAATTTACGAATTACAAGTATGCCTGAAAGCTGGAACGGAAAAGTAGATCAGGTCATTGAAATGGGTACGATACCAGGAATGAAATATGACAAAGAATTGGTAAAAGTTTCGGCAGGAAGTAAAGTCAAATTCACCTTTAATAATCCTGATGACATGCCGCATAATTTTATTTTGGTCAATCCGGGAAAAGCAGATGAAATTGGAGAAGCTGCTTTAGCTTTGGGTTTGGATGGTGAAAAATTGAATTATATCCCGACCTCCAATGAAATCTTAGCATACACCCATTTAATACCTCCTACCGGTGTTGAAACTATTTATTTTGAAGCCCCTGAAAAACCAGGTGATTATCAATATGTCTGTACTTTCCCCGGTCATCACTTAGTGATGCGAGGAATTTTTAGAGTAGAGTAAAATATTTTTTATAAAAAATGTAGTGTTTTAAGGGCTAACCCCTAAATCTTTTTAAATATATGACCAAACTATTGGTATGATTTTACGTTATTTAAATCAAATCAACGTTTAAAAAAATTTTAATGAAAGATTTCATCCCATTATTTCCTTTGAAAATGGTGGTTTTCCCTGACGAAAATCTCAACTTGCACATCTTCGAACCACGGTACAAACAATTAATTCGGGAATGTGAGCAGAATAATACCACCTTTGGTGTTCCGGCATATATCGATAAGAAGATTATGAATTTTGGAACCGAGCTCAAGTTATTAAGTGTCGAAAAGCGTTATGATAATGGTGAAATGGATATCAAAACGCAAGGGATTGGGATTTTTAAAATAGAAGAATATTATAGAACGACGCCGAATAAACTTTATAGCGGAGCAGATATTGAACGATTAATCAATACAGATGAGGGAGATGAAGCACTATACGAATTGATTCGAGAAGCTGTAGATGAGTTATTTCAAACACTAAAGATCAAAAATAATCTGGAAATCGAGCACACCGATTTCAAAACCTACCATATCGCCCATCATGTGGGCTTTAGCATTGAACAAGAATATGAATTTCTATGCATGGCTACCGAGAAGCTGCGCCAGGAATATATGATTGATCATATCCAACGACTAATCCCTGTAGTACGTGAAATGGAACGGCTAAAAAAACGTGCTCAGCTCAATGGGCATTTTAAGAATATGATTCCACCAACGTAATCCAAGGGTGAAAGGGTGAATCTAACTTAATTACTTTTCAAAATAAAAAAAACCACTCAAGATATCGAGGTGCTTTTGGACCCCTGACATACATGGATAGGGAGTCCAGATTGCGCTTGGTAATCTCCTTGTCTCGACGAATCGAGAACCGGACAAGTCAACGGTTGGAGCCCGCCCTACTAGCATTCTGAGATGGTTCCCTAATAAAATAACTGTTGGACCAAAGCTTGCTGATACTTGAATGGTAATTCTTTTGATAATCTCCTTTGATTATCGATAGATCAAAGGTATTATTTATTTGAACTACATGCAACTATATTCTTTTCCTTAATGTTTAAATTTGATTAAAAAATAAATAGGAGGATAAAAGAAATAATCGGCCATTTATAAAATATAGTTATGTGGCAATATGGTTATGTTGTTATTATCCGTTTACTTACTTTTGGGAGGTCTATTGTATAAAACATGAGTCGATTTCGATCAAATCTTATTTACATCAATCAACTATTAAGGAGACTGGGATTTATTCTCCTTCTCTTTCTGATGATTAAACTCCTTTTTTATGGGTTTAATAAGGTTCTTTTCCCGATCGAAAGCTTTGGTCAGGTTGTTAAGATGTTTTTTTCCGCATTGCGATTTGACATAGCAGCTATAATTTACATCAATGCATTATTCATTTTATTAAGCCTCTTCCCTACTTCATTACGTCAAAATCCCCGATATCAAGGCCTCCAAAAATTTGTTTTTATTTTTTGTAATGGAATAGCAGTAGCCTTTGAATTGATTGATATTGGCTTTTTTAAATTTACTACACGACGAACTATCGGAAGTGATTTGACACTGTTTAAAAATACGGCCGAAATGATTCCTGGCTTTATTAAAGAATATTGGTTTTTATTGGTTCTATTTATCGGTCTCCTCTTCCTCCTTCACTTTTTTTATAAAAAAACTAAAGTCTCGTTTGCTCATCAGGAGACTTCTTTGCGCATTCAAATTTTAATCTTTATAGGAAGCTTGATTTTATTTGGAATTGGAGCAAGAGGTGGCGTACAACTTCGTCCACTTATGCCCATTACTGCTATTCAATATGTAGACGATAATCGACTGGCTCCATTAATTAGCAACACCAGTTTAGGATTAATTTTTTCCAGTCAACAAACTTTTTTGGAAGAGCAAAGTTATTTCCCGGCATCTACTGAACAGGAAATCTTTAATACCTTTCGACATTATCACAAAGGAGACAACTTTGATAAAAAAAATATTTTCATTATCGTTTTAGAAAGTTTTGGAAAAGAACATATAAGCCATTTCAATCCGAAAAATCCTACAACACCTTTCCTTGATTCATTGATTAAACAAAGTTTTTACCTGGAACAAACCTATGCCAATGCAGACCGTTCTACAAAAGGCATCGTTTCCATCACGTCGAGCATCCCTTCTTTGATGCAGGCTCCTTTAATGTTTTCTGCTTACCAAAGTAATCGGGTAGATGGTTTAGCAAAACTACTGGGTAAAAAAGACTATATAACGACGTTCTTTCATGGTGCGAATCCTGGCTCCATGGAGTTTGAACGTTTTTCTAAACTATCAGGTTTTCAAAATTATCTGGATCGCATTGATTTCAATAATGATCAAGAATATGATGGGCAGTGGGGAATTTGGGATGAGCCGTTTTTCAAGTATGCTGCTCAGGAAGTAAGTCAGTATGATAAACCATTTTGCGCGCTTCTTTTTTCATTAAGTTCTCATCATCCCTACAAAACACCTGATTGGTTTGAGCAACAATATACAGAGATGCCGGATTTACTCAGAAGTGTTCGTTATACAGATTATGCTTTGGAACAGTTTTTCCAAATGGCACAGAAAAAGCCCTGGTTTGATAATACCATCTTTGTCATTACAGCAGATCATATTGGAAAAAGTAGTGAAGCTATTTTTCAAACTTCAGAAGGGAAGTATCGGGTTCCTTTATTATTATTTGATCCTAATCAGCAAATAAAAGGAATGAAAAAAGGACTTAGCCAACAAATAGATATTATGCCAACTGTATTGGATTGGATTCAATACAATGAGCCTTTTGCAGCTTTTGGTAAAAGTATGTTGGATACTTTAGACTCGAACTATTCTATCAACTTAAATAATGGGATTTATCAAATCCTGGATGATCAACACCTTTTGCTTTATGATGGGAAAGAGGTATTAGGCTTATATGATTATCACTCAGATCCTTTTTTAAAAGAAGATATCTCGAAAAGCAATGGCTTGGTTCAAAAAAGGTTGGAAGATCAGCTAAAGGCTATTTTGCAGACTCATCATCGAGGGATGATTCGGAATGAGTTGTACCGTTTGGATTGATTTTTTCAACTGTACTTTTAGACACGGAGGTTAATGAGATTATTTTTACTCCGTGTAACTCTGTGTCAAATCTGTGAGAATCTGTGTCTTTATTTTTTGGGCACAGCGTTTTTTAGTCTTTGCCTTTGAGGTCAAATGAAAGGGAGAAGATATGAGAAACGACTACCTGAGATACATCACCGATATCAGTCAAAGCGTAATCTAGTTTTATCTTTCCAAGTTTTAATCCGACGCCAAAATTAGGTTGTAAAGTGAGTATTTCGGACTCCCCATTAATATCATCTTTAGCTCGCTGGAAATTTCCCACACCTGCTCTTAAGAAAAGGAATCTTTTATAACCAAACTGTAATCCAACATGTGGATCTATATTTATTGATTTCGAACTGACTAATACATTTCGTTGGCCATCAGTAGTAAAGTTTAAATCTAATGCTGCCAGTAAACTATAATCTTTATCTAATCCGAATTCCGTTTCATATGCCCCTCCCAAAATAAAAGTGGGCGTCGTTACTTCCAAAGAACTTTCAGGAATCTCATTTCCTGTAACTGCAAAGGTTTCTTTCTCCGCATCGGTTAAGGTAAATGACCAGGCATTAAATGTTGAAGTAATATCTTTTCCTACAAAAGCTAATTGCCATGGGCCAGCTTTATACTGTAATCCGAAATCCAATCCAAATCCCCAGGAACCACCTATTTGTCCGATGACCCGTCGAATTACTTTTGCATTTCCACCAACAGACAGTGTTTTTCCTTTTAAATCAATTTCTCTTGCATAGGATAATAAGAAAGCGTAGTCAGCAGTAGAAAAGGTAGAAACGTTATCATAGTTAATGGTACCGTCGGGTTCTACTAAATTCAAAGTATATGGAATATCATCAATCGCTAAGCGAATAATGGAAAGACCAATCGCAGAATTGTTTTCAGTATTTAAAGGTTTAGCAAAACCTATATAATCATAGTTGGCAATCTGCCCAAACCATTCAGCATGCATTAAGCCGACTTGAAATGGAGCTTCTAATTTTGTAAGTCCTGCAGGATTCCAAAACGTTGAATATACATCGCCGGTATGTGCAGACATTGCACCGGAAAGTCCGTGCGCCTGAGCTCCTACTCCAATGGCTAAAAACTCATTAGAATATTTTCTTTGCCCATAGCCAATTGTTAAAACAAAAAGAAAAGCGATCATCAAAAAGCTTCGAAAGGAGAACTGATACATATATTTTTACTTTGAAATCTTTTAATACAATGTTTAAAGCTACATTTTCCAATTTTCTCAATAAGAAAACGACAATATTTCGATTATGTTGGCTTGAGGTATGCTTAAACTTTAATAATGGAGCGCAAAATACAAAATTGATTCAAATTGGTTAAACTCAATATGTGTACCAAAAGGAAAATATGTATGGTCCTGTATCTTTTAGCCTATAAATCAGTATAGTTTTTTAGTTATAAAAATGAATAACTACGGCGGTTTTAGGCATTAAAATCATGTAAGGACAACTATTTAGACCTAAAAGCGCTTTAGCTTTCTATATTTGTCGACTATTTAACAATTAACAGATAATTTTAAAAACAGCCGTTTAATATTAATAATTTTAGACTTTGTAATTTTTACGTTCAAAAATAATTCAATGAAAAAATATCTACTTCTACTCTTTTTATTTACACTCAATATTGGAGTTGCTCAGCTTTCTCAAAATTTGAATGAGCTTTATCATTATGATAATGACACTATTCCAACCCATTTTTTCGGTACATTCAATGAGGTATGGGGCTATGTTGATGCTAATGATCGCGAATACGCTATCTTTGGAAGTGCAGCTTTTATTCACTTTTTTGACGTTACTGACCCTGCTAATGTAGTAGAAATCACTAGATTCGCTGGCGGAGAAGAAACGACCTGGAGAGACTTTAAAGTTTATCAAGATCGAGTTTATGCCTGTTCTGATAATGCAGATGAAGGCCTGATTATTTTCGATGTCTCTCAACTGCCTAATACGGTTACTAAGACGTATCAAAACACCGAGTTTTTTGATGATGCCCACAATATTTATATTGATGAAGCTAATGGAAGATTATATGCAGCAGGGACAAATGTTCAATCAAATGGGCTGGTGGTTTTAGACCTTACCGTAGACCTTGATGCTCCACAGTTAATTGGAAATTCTCCATTACTTGCCGGTTTATTTGGAGGATACGTACATGATTTATATGTCCGGGATAATATTGCTTATTGTTCTCATGGCGATACCGATTCTTTTGTTATTTGGGACTTTACAGACGGTGCGAACCCTCAATATATGGCCTCTTTTGAATCTCAGGGATATAATCATAGTAACTGGGTATCGGAAGATGGGAATACGGTTGTTTTCGCAGAGGAAGTTCCTACTGGATTACCAATGGGGATTCTGGATATTAGCGATATGGCAAACGACAATCTATCTTTATATACCTATTTTAAATTTCCATTATTAGCGCCAATGCATGAAGGTGCTACGCCTCATAATCCTTATATCCTAGG
Organism: uncultured Saprospiraceae bacterium; assembly: GCA_964467425.1. Taxonomy (GTDB): domain Bacteria; phylum Bacteroidota; class Bacteroidia; order Chitinophagales; family Saprospiraceae; genus JAHDHW01. The sequence goes on along the minus strand of CAYXQH010000010.1, from coordinate 11,617 downwards.
TGATTTGGTGTACACGTCTTATTACGAAGATGGTCTTCAGGTATTTGATATTTCGGATCCAAATAATCCTACTACTGTCGCTTATTTTGATACCTATCCTGAAAACACCATGTATAATGGTTATGCAGGTTGTTGGGGTGTTTATCCTTTTCTGCCTTCTGGAAATATTCTGGTCTCGGATATGGAACATGGTTTATTTATACTAGACCTTGAACTGCCTGTTGCCGTGGAAGATATTGCATCATTGGAATCTATTGATGTTTTTCCAAATCCTACTTTTGATCTTTTAAATATTCAGATAGAGACCAATGAAAATCAGGAGGTTCTTTTTGAGCTTCGTTCCATTACAGGACAGCTATTAAAAAGCTTGAAAAAAGATGTCAATGGATTTGATAATTTGAGCTTTGATCTTTCGAGTATGCCAACTGGTGTTTATATATTGAATACGATATTGGAAAGTGGTCAGATTACAGAGAAGGTAATCAAGCAATAACAATATTTAATTCTATTATAAAAAAGACCTTGCAGGAAATTAAATCTGCAAGGTCTTTTCTATTTTATAACTTGAACTATTAATGCACTTATTTCGTCATTATTTTTTTAGAGATAGTAGTCTCTCCAAACGAAATATTAATAATATACAGTTGATGTTTCAAACCTTTCATATCAAATATAACTTTGTTTAGTCCCTGGTTTAAATCATAGATATCGTATTGTATTACTTTTCCTGCAGCATCAAAAATCTTGATTTCTACTGGACCATCTTTTTCAAGATTCACTTTTACATTGACATCATCAATAACAGGATTGGGATAAACTTCTACTTCTACTAAATCACTATTTCTCTGTAGAACGATTACATTAGAATAGGTAACTAAGCCATCAAAATCAATTATCTCCAATCTGTAATAAGAAAGTGCTTCAGGAGCACGATCTTCAAAATTATACGTCTGGATTTCACTTGTAAACCCTAATGCACGTACCGTTCCGATTTCTTTAAAATCAATTCCATCGGTTGATCGTTGAACGGAGAAGTAATCTGTATTTTCTTCTGAAGCCGTTGACCAGTACAAGGTATTTGATTGATCTACCTGCTCTCCTTCAAAAGCAATTAAATCAACAGGTAAAAAACCTGCAGCGTTGATACAACCTGGTCCAAAAGGGAGTGCAGGTGTCACTATATTCCCACCTATCGTTATTGTTGGAACTGCATTACCTCCTCTATCTTTTTCATCAATTCCATTAACGCTATTTATAGTTATTTTAGAATTATCATCTAAGTCCAAACCAGAGACGCAGTTTGAAAAACAACCAAAAGAAGAATCGAGTATAGTAAGTTTTCCAAGGACGTCAATATTGGTTGGAGTTGTTCCTCCAGTAGTAGTAAGATCAACCACACCAATAATAATGACTTCTATTCCAGCTGGAATTACGATATCATCGCCAGCCTGAGGTCCACCTGGACAAGACCAAATAGTTTGATTCCAGTAGCCATCAGAAAGTGCAGTACACGTTGCAGCGTTAAGATTATTTTGAATTAGAAAAAGGAAGAAGAATGCAAATTTGAGTAGACGTTTCAAATTTTTCATTGTGATCGGTTTTTGTTAAAAATTGTAAACAGGAGGGATACCCTTACTCCGAAAAGCAGGATTAAATGATGTAAGTTAAAAGATTCGTCAGAGGGAAAAGAGGGATGTATGGAAGGCTATACAATTACAAAGATAAATAAAAATTAAACAAATATCTTTAAAAAAAATGTTAAAGTGCGATAAAAGTGACAGCCTAAAATTAAAACAAGCCTTCCAACATCTGCTGAAAGGCTTGTCATTATTGACTTATTAAATATTGTTTTAATCTAAATTAGATTTTAGTATTTTTTTAGAAATTCTTTGTCTACCATTATATATTGTGAAAAAGTAAAGATTTCCTTCATTACTTTGCCAATCTAAGAGCAAACTATTTACGCCTGCTTTTAGCTCAATACGATCCTGCTTAATAGATCGACCAGACATATCAAACAGGTCAATAAAAGCATATCCATCTTTAGCAGCATGAACTAATACGGTAACCTCATTGTCGACAGCTGGAACCGGAAATACTTCTATTAATTCAATATCTGTTTTTGCTCTTTCAACAACAAGGACTTCTGAAAACTCAAAAGATCCGTCCATGTCAATCATTTGTAATCGATAGTAGGCAAGAGAATGTGGAGCATCATCGGTAAAGGAATACGACTGAAATACAGAAGAATTTCCTACTGCATTTACTCTACCAATCGTCTCAAAATTATTAGGCCCGTTTAAGGATTTTTGAACAACAAAGGCAAGTGCATTTTCCTCTGTCGCTGTTTTCCAGGAAAGCTCATTCACTCTTTCCTTTACAGAAGCTTCAAAGCCTACCAACTCTACAGGTAGTGGCTCTAATCCAGAAAAGTTTAATGCTTCATCTCCGCACGACACCCCTTCAGTATCAAATCCAAATGCTCCCAATTTGATTACTTCCGCACAATCTTTAGTAATAGAAGCAGTAACTACTCCTCCTGGAGTAATTGAAACGCTTGTACACCCACCACCATTGCAGGTAGAAATTGATCCTGGCTCTACTAAAAAATCTGCGGTAGAAGCTGTAGTTGAGCTTGCAATTGTAATGTTTACCTCATAGGTACAAGTGCCATCTCCATTGTCTATTTCGTTGGTAATTGTCACCGCATCAACAATGATGCAAGCAGTGGAGAGATACGAAGTGGAAAGAAAGAATAAAGCGATCAGCAAAACCGCTTTAACGTTTTTGTTAAAAATGTTCATGTTTTTTGTTTTAAAAATTATAAATGGGGGGTGGTCTACATAGTATTTTATCAATCACTTAGGGGGGCTAAATGAAGCTAGGCGATTATTAATAAAATTAAGTATAGATTAAGACTAGGAATGTGCTACAAAGTAACAATATTTTTACATCAGATGAAAGTCCTAGCAGCTACTATGTCACATTTTTAACATATAAGCATTTGTCATAATAAAAGGCAGCCAAATTTAAATGACTGCCTTTGGAAAAAAATTTGGGTAATATTATAGTTTAGTAACTATAAATTTTCTTGTAATACTTTTTATCCCTTTACTATCGAAACGCCTAATAAATACGCCTCTCGGGTATCTATTAGATTTAAACTAATTAGATCAATCCCTAATCTTCACAAAAGGTCTTTCAATATATTTAAAACCGTCAATCTGAATATAGAATACATAATAACCAGCAGGGAGTTCTGAAATATCTTCAAATATTATATCATTACCACTTTCTATTTGCTTAAATGTTTCTTTGAAGATTACACCTCTGGTATCTGCAATAAAATAGCGCATTTCCCCTCCTTTCACTACTTCATATTTTACAAACACATATTTCTCTACTGGATTAGGATACAACACAGCATCTATACCTTTACTTCCAGTCTGTGGAAGTATATAAGCACCTTGAAAGTTTCCAGTATTATTATTGTTAATGGTAGAACAACCCATGACTTCAACTTCCGCTAATGCTAATAATCCAGCGCCATTCCTTTGTATTCTGATAAAACGCCCGGATACTCCAACCGAAATGACTGAAGGTGTACCTGCTACCTCTGTCTGCTGAAGACTTATTACTCCACTTTGTGCCAATACTTCATCAAGATTATCAGATACAAAAGGTTGTTCAGATACTAATATATAATAATCGCTCAGCCCTTCTGTACAACAATCTGTTCGGTTCCAAATATTGACATCTTCGATATTGAATGAACCTCCCAGGTCAACTTCCCAAAATGGATTCATGTCAAACCCTGTACTCGAAATAGAGAAATCAGCAAACCATTCTCCACTGGTTATTCCGTCAATGGCAAGAGCAGCTTCCCCGCCACCGCCATTATAAACAGACGACTGGGTAGCGATTCCATTCAATGCCAGATTACTTATATCTTCGCAATCCGATACGTTTGTTTGATCATCTTCAGGATTTGTATAAGTAACCTTTAGCAGATTTGAAATCAGATTACCATTACCATTATTGTCTTCAACCCGATCTGCAGGAAGTATAATGCTAACTATGCCTGTATTTGTCGGTTTTACCGAAACATAGTATGAAGTACCAACATTACTCAGATCATTTTGCAAGGTCCCATTTGAAATTTCAAAATCTTCAATACTAACACCAGAAACTTCGGTATCAAAGTCTATTCGAATTTCGAAAGCTTCTTCTACTTCCAATGAAGCTGTACTTAAACTAGCTATCGGATTAGAACCAATAGTTGGTCCTGTATAATTTACTTCCAGAATATTTGAAATCAGATTACCACTACCATCAATATCCGAGGCACTATTCGCAGGTAATTGTACAATCACCAAACCTGTACTTGTTGGAACAACGCTTACATAGTAAGACGTACCAACATTACTCAGATCATTTTGCAAAGTACCATTTGAAATTTCAAAATCATTAATATTCAGACCACTTACTTCAACATCAAAATCTATTCGAAGCTCAAATGCTTCTGTTACTTCAAAAGATGCTGTTGACAAGAGAGCTGTTGGATTATTTATAGTCGGAGCCGTATAATTAACTTCAAGTATGTTAGACATTAAATTACCATTGCCATCGATATCCGAGGCACTATTCGCAGGTAACTGTATACTTACCAATCCTGTACTTGTCGGAACAACGCTTACGTAATAAGACGTACCAACATTACTCAAATCATTCTGCAAGGTACCATTGGTGATTTCAAAATCGTCTATACTCAGATTAGTCATGTCAACATCAAAATCTACTCTAAGTTCAAATGCTTCCGTTACTTCGAATGAAGCAGTACTCAAGGTTACCGCTGGGTTCTCTACATCAGTATCACAAAAATCGGGTATCCCATCTTCATCACTATCCAGATTATCATCTCCCCCTTCGCAGATATCTTCCAAATCACATATGCCATCATTATCGCTATCCTGAAAGACCCCGACACAATTACAATCTTCGTCGAACACATCGTTTATAGTACAATCATCATTATCATTACAGGATTGACCTATATTACAAGGAGGACCAGCTAAAACGGTTATACAAACAGGGTTAGAAATAGCAGCGATATTTTCATTCCCATAAAATACTTTAGCAAAAATTTCATACTCCCCTATAGGTGGATTAATCCATCCTGTTTGATAAGGACCAGAAGAGGCTGATCCAATTTCTAAGCCATTAGCATAATAAACTACTTCTGTAATGTCTGAAATAGTAGTCTCTATGTCTAAAACTATTATGTCGTTTTCGTTGAAAATACTATTATCCAATGGTTGAATTATATCCAGTGTAAATACCCCTCCTGTTATTTCTGATTCATTATCATCAATCTGTTTTAGATAGGCTGCCAATTGGTTCACCTCTGTATCAGATAAGGATACATTATTGTGGGCATTTATTGCATCCACCAACGTTGTAGCAGAACCATCATGAAGATAAGGAGCCGTCAACCAGAGTTCACGAAGCGTAGGTGAATCAATCCCTTTTAGATCATATCCTAAACGCATTCCGCTACCTGGTTTTATAGTTCCAATATCATGCATCAATCCAGAAGGACTATCTGTAAATACCTCGCCTCCATGACAAGAAGCACAATTATTATCTATGAAAACTTGTTTTCCTAATGCACCTATTGCAGTAAGCGAACCATCTTCTTCTCTATAAGGGCTTTCTGCTTTTTCGGAAAGCGAATTAATATAAGCGGCTATGGCATCCAGCTCTTCGCTTTTACCTGCAGCAGGCTCATTGCCTAGAGGATTTTGACTAGCAATAAAATCTGTATCAGACATAAATCCTGTACCTCCGAAATGTAGTCTGATGACACTTTCGAAATCTTGAATCTCATTAAAATTAGCAGACCAATGTAATTTACCGTGATTATTATTACCACGTCCTCTAAGAGCTGCGGTATTACGCAAACCTTCACCTCTATCTGTAAAATCCCAAACTTGTCCATCCTGTCCTCCTTCTAAATGACAACTTGCGCAACTCATATAGCTCTCAAGGCTCATTTGTGGTGAGGCTGCATTATAGAATATTTGTTTCCCTAATAACTCCTGAGAAGAGAGTAATTCGTTACTAACCAAATCAATTTCAGCTAAAGAATTATAGGAATCACCTCCATTATTTAAAATAGCCGAAACGTCAATAACAGAAAGACTTCTATCCAGGAAATTCTGAACAAAAAGTCGTCCCTGTTCGTCAATTATCAGTCCTTGCGGAGCAGCTCCAACAGGTATTTCTCCAATAATTGCTCCGGTCAATGCATTTACAATTTGAACACTATTATTACCCTGCAATGCCACAAAGATTATATCACCAGCTGGGCTGAAGGTTGCTGCAACAGCCATTTCCCGGTCATTAAAATCAATTCGTCCTGCCAGGAATTCTTCATTGTCAACCAAATCAATCTGCGAGATAATTGCACGTACGGTATTGTCATGTGTCAATACTAATCCATCTCTAAATAGTCCTCGGTTGATATTATCTTTTTTGGAAGGTATCCAGGCGCTTGTACCGTCTGGGCTGACCACTATACTACTCATGTAGTTTGGAATACCACGTCCTCCATTAGGTCCATCAGGTTCTGGATCATTCGCCAGATTAAAAGTCCTTACTAAAGTCATATCAATCGGGTTGACCTCATAAACTTCACCATATGGATTATTGGATATAAATCGAGTGACCAACAAGCGATTATCTGGTGTCATTGCCAGACCTCGTACTCTTGGAACAATCCCTAAATTATCTGGTCCAACATCTATATTATCAGTAATGGACTTGGTATCAGTATTAATTTTTAAAACTTGACCAACTGTTTCTAAACTAACATAGGCGTAATCTCCTTCAATAGAAAAAATTATAGCGTATGGATCAGTTCCTCTTGGCAATACTATAGTTTCCTGAATAGCGCCATTTAGAGGATTTAAAACAGAGATAGAATGCGAAAGTTGGTTTACCACCCATATAGAGCCATCAGGCGCCTGTGCGAGTGTTGTAGGCTTCTCTCCTACATTTATTTCCAGTGATTTGGTTAAAGATGAAAGTTCAACTGCTGTCACTGTATTATTATCAGGATTTACTACCCAACTTTTTCCATTTACTTCATCTATTAAAACGGTATTACTTTGCGTTGGCTTATCAATAACGACATCACAAGCGTCCGGGATTCCATCCTCATCACTATCCTCATTATCGTCTCCACCTTCACAAATATCTTCAGCATCACATACACCGTCATTATCACTGTCTTGGAATACCCCTACACAATTACATGCTTCATCATACACATCATTAATCGTACATGGGTTATTATCATTACAAGATTGACCTACGACTACACAATTATCACAAGCATCTGGTGTCCCATCATTATCCACATCAATGTTATCGTCTCCACCTTCACAAATATCTTCTGCATCACATACGCCGTCAGCATCACTATCCTGGAATACTCCTACACAGTTACATTCTTCATCATACGAATCATTAATTGTGCATGGGTTATTATCATTACAGAACTGACCTACTACTATACAATCATCACAAGCATCTGGTAAGCCGTCATTATCAACATCTATATTATCATCTCCCCCATCACAAATATCTTCTGCATCACAAACACCATCACCATCACTATCCTGCACCGTTCCAATACAATTACAATCATCATCATACGTATCATTGACTGTACAGGCATTATTATCATTACAGGATTGCCCTGCTACAATACAATCATCACAGGCATCTGGTAAGCCATCATTATCAACATCAATATTATCATCTCCTCCATTACAGATATCATCTGCATCGCAGACGTCATCGCCATCGCTATCCTGAAATACTCCTGCACAATTACAAGCTTCATCATATACATCATTAATCGTACATAGATCATTATCATCACAAGACTGGCCCGCTAGTACACAATCATCACAAGCATCAGGTATATTATCATTATCCACATCAATATTATCATCTCCTCCATCACAGATATCATTTGCATCGCAAACACCATCGCCATCACTGTCCTGTACAGTACCGATACAATTACAATCTTCATCATAGGTATCATTGATCGTACAGACGTTATTATCATTACAAGCTTCTCCGGTCGTTGGACAGTATACACACCCACCATCTACTGTTAGTGTCAATGTATTAGAGCCGGTACAGCCATTTTCATTGGTATAGGTGACTATGTATTCACCACTTATTGAAGCGGATGCACTACCGGTAAGATTTACCGTTCTTGTATTCGCAGAAAAACCATTCGGCCCCGACCAGGACCAGGTATTTCCATTTACAGCCGGGTGGGCACTTAGGGTAACAGGATTTTCTGTACAAACTGTTTTTTCACATACTTGTTCCCAGCCATCTCCTACATTGAAAAAACAAAGTACATCTGGATTAGAATTTATAACAACATTAAAATCCGTTGTTGTGCTACACCCTGTACTGATCTTCGTCAAGGTGGCAGTATAGGTTCCAGCTATATTTGAGTTAGCATTGTTGCTGATTAAAAAATTGTGGCAACCACCTATTTCGGTTTCGTTATATCCATTAGGTCCACTAACATCTATACGCCAATCTGCATTACATCCTGGCGAAGAAAAATTCAAGGCTTGTCCTTCACATATTTCGATCGTACAGTCTGATTCTACAAACCATCCTGTATTATCTATATTGAATTCACATTCGAATTCTGGGCCAGGAGTAATATTTATAGTAAAGTTTTGAGTGATGGTATACCCATCGGGATTGGTAATTTCTACCGTCCATGTCCCTTCATTGGGATGATTATCTGTGGAGAATGGAGGCCCAATTTTCAGTACGTCTATTCCTAAATTATCAGAATTAGGATTAACCGAATTCCAAGCACCATCGGGTCGGATATAATTAAAAGACCAACCATTTCCGAAACCTCCCGAATAATCGAAATAAGCAGTCTGTCCTTCACAAATAGTCACTTCATTTCCTTCTATCCAGGGACCATTTCCAATTCTGGTATTTTGATCTACTCCGAAATAAAATGGAAAAAGATTGCCCTGAGGAATAATTTGCTTTTCAACTCCTGGTCCAGACCAGCTTAACTGAATTACAGCGGCACCTCCATTTTCAAAATACTCCAGCCTTATTGGATACTCCTGACCTGCTTCAAGAACAATTATACCTTTATCTTCTGTTGCTCCATGATTTGTCCAATTATCTACCATAGGCTTTCCGTCTACCCATAGTCGTACGCCATCGTCACTATTCGTATAAAAAGTATAGGCGCCTCCTCTTGGCACTTTTACACTTCCTTCCCAACGCATTGAAAATGTATTTCCATCCATATTAGCAGCAGGTGATCCATTACCGTAATTAAAGTTTACAGTAGGATCAACTTGTTCATTAGCAAGATTGGTCAAGTCTATATTATTGTAATATTTCGCAGAGAGTCCAGTACCACCCAAGTCTGGATTCGTTTCTGGTGTACATTCATTGATATCTTCCCCAACTCTAATCATCTCTGCAACACTAGGTGTACCATTGTTATTCATTGCGAAAAGCATATAATTTCCAGGAGGAAGAATATTTCTATTTGGTATATCTAACTGATACTGATTATTACCAATAGCAGAAAACGTAACAGGGATTCTTCGCTGATCATTATTAGTACTATGTGTTGTACCTGATAGTCTGATCATAACAAAACTACTTATATTAGAATTTGTATTAACTACTGTAGAAGAATTATAATCAACAGATGCAGGAAAACTTGTAATCACTGGACGAGTTGCCAATGTACCATTTGAATTAAAAAGGTATGGTGGGCTAAAAATCTGAGCATCCGGATGATTCGCAGAACAGCCTCCACATAAACCACCTCCTGCTGACATCACTCTTCCGTCTTTCATCAAAACAGCAGTACTATGATAATTTCTCGGAATAGCCATATCAGTCATAGACGTCCATTCACCAGTCTCTGGATTCCAAAGCTCTGGTGTAAACCTTGCGTTTAAATCGGAAAAGAAATTTGCCGCAGGCACCCCTCCAATAACCAAAACTTCTCCTGTTGGTAATACTACACTATTATGTACATTTCTGGAAAAAGATAAATCTCCTACTCGATTTACAACAGGATTATCAGAATTGATATCAATAGTATATGCTCTATCGTTTGCAGTAGTACCTCCACCCATAGTAGGAGCACCTCCTACTTTTAAAATTTTTCCAACATCATACATCACCGTCGTTCCACTAGCAGAATAAGGGTCATCACTTCTTTGACCTGCTGACGTCCAACTACCTATACCATCCGTATCAATCCAATGCATGGTTTGACTAGGGCCTGCATGAAAAAGCTTTCCATTAGGAGCCGCCCATAACCAAGGAAAATAATCATCGTTATTAGGGTTTTGAGTAGAATTAGTCCCATCTGTAATCACATCAACGGGAACTCCAGGAAGCCTAAACCATCCACTTTTTTCAGTCCAGATTTCTGCATGTTTATTTCCTACTCCTCCACTCCAGGAACCACCTATCACAAATGTTGCTCCGCTGGAAAGCGTTACATTTGCATGGTATCCTCTTGCTATATTCATATTACCTCCTGTACTCCAATCGCCTGTATAAGGATCATAAATACTGGATTTATTACTGCTTGATCCACCAGTAACCATAATACTTCCATCTGGCAGGGTCGAAACCCCTGGACAAAACATATCGTGACTGGTATTATCAATCAAAAATTCTGAAACATTATCGGTTACAGGATCATAAACAGCCGTCCAGGTTTTTCCCTGGTTGCCTCCGAAAGAAAGCTTGTCTCTCGCAGACCATATTAGTACTTTTCCATCAGGAAGATTAGCCATACCAGCTGCCACCAATGGCATATCAATTACTGAGCTCCATGCTCCCTGGGAATTATTGATCATTGCTGGTGTAAAAGAAACAAAATCATCATTTGCTGAAATGTAGTCTATCTCAATATCGTATTCATGAGTAAGCATTTCTTTAGTTAGCAAATATTCCTCCCAGCTCATTTTTTTGCCAGAGCATAAGGTCACTATGGGGTCGTCTCCATTTCCAAAAAGTAAATTCAAGGAGCAAAAAAACAAAAGTAGTAATGTAAATTTTTTATTCATGGTTAGCTGTTAAGATTCTAAACAAATACTTCAAAATGGCCTACATAAAAGAAATGGCTATTGATTCTTAAAGAGGATAGCTCTTTAAGAATCAATAGCCACGATTAAAACCTTGGGCAAAGTTTGGTTCTCAATTTCATGTAAGATTTTTAAAAAACTATGCGGGGAGTGTTTTACTTTAATCTAAACCTTTGAGCACGTATCTTTTTCAGACACGACAATACTAAAGAGAAAGACCTTCTTTCAATCAAAAGTGAAACAATGAATAGGATGTTTTTTTAGGACTAATTCCTCAGAATTAAATAATCATTAAAAAGGGAGGGCAAAACTTGAATTATAGTAAAAGGGAGGTAAATTTTAACGATTCATAAAAGAATCATTTGGAGTTAAGTGCAAAGCTAAAACATTTTCTCATTTACTTCAATACCCTATTTATGCTATATTAT
>CAYXQH010000009.1:18254-25049 GCA_964467425.1 uncultured Saprospiraceae bacterium | reverse complement strand
CCCCATTCGAAAATGTTTTTTGCCAGTTTCCGCTGCTTCTCGCTTTCGATCAATTGATATTCTAAACCCCAGTGCATTAACACAATTATGGCGTCAGGCTTCAAAGCGCGCGCCATGGTCATATCTTCCTTTATCTGTTCCGAATCGATTAGGTTGACGACTGTTGGTGCCCTTGTTGGAAGACCATTAGTATCATAAGTGTAATTTAAAAAAGCTATTTTGAAATTATTCTTGTAAAGAATCAGCGGATAGAACCAATCTTTTTCTTCTTGATTTTTGAAAGTTCCAGTTTGGTAAAACCCATATTCTTTTAGCGTATTGATGGTCTCTATGACACCAAGTTTGCCAGCATCATTAGAATGATTGTTGGAGGTGACCATCATGTCAAAGCCGGCTAAACGGAGTGCTTTTGCTAGATCATCGGGACTTCTAAATCTTGGATAGCCTTGATAAGGAGGCTTACCAGGGAGGGTTACTTCAAGATTCCCTATGGCAAGATCTGCGGACTCAATAATTGGTGCAACATATTTGAAATTAGGTTCATAGTCGTAGCTTTTGTTTTTTACGATTTCTGCAGATCTAATCTGAGGGCCATGCCCCATAACGTCGCCAACGAAGAGTAACTTAATACTAGCAGTACTGTCTTGCGCGATGAGTGGATTTAGAAAAAAGATAATGATTAGAGTTAAAAGGAAGTGTTGCGGTTTCATTCGTGTTTTGTTAATTACTTTGTGTGATGTTCATTTAAAAAAATCCATCAATTTGGTCTTACCTTCTTTTTAGAAATAGACATGACGATACTTTTTCCAACTGCTTTTTTATGAACTAATTCTGCGTTGCGGGCTTCTGAAATTCCTAGAGCTTCCAAAACTAATAAGGATATTTCTTTTTTAGGAAAAAGGTCAAAGTCTTTTACTTTAATATGTCGAATTAATTTTCCTTTTCCTTCGAGATTGATTTTCGAATTAGACAATTCAGCGCCACGATTAAAGCCAAAATTTACATGTTTCGAATAGACTGCAATATGGCAAAAGGCATCTTTTAGTATTTCTGATTTGGAATAGGCAATAGCTACAGCATTATAGTTGTCCCAGATTAATTCATTGGCTTCAGGTACTAGGCTTGTTACAAAATCTTTTAATGCAAAAGTTAAGTGCTGAATGGACGAATCATATGGATAAAGAAATTCAGATAGTTGAGCATTTGATTCCATTTTTTTATTGTTCAATCCAAAAGGAGGCCTTAATTTAAGGCTTAGTTTTGTCAATTAGGCTGGCTTTAACCATTCGGTCTTCCCACCAAACTTTGGATGGATGGATAGAGTCTCGAAGGTGTTTTTCGATCATCAAGCCAGCGATAGGTGCGCCATAATTAGAACCCCAACCACCATTTTCTACATAAACGGCTATTGCGATTTTTGGATTTTCTCTTGGAGCAAAAGCAAAAAATACAGAGTGATCTTCTCCATGTGGATTTTGCGAAGTTCCTGTTTTTCCACAAATGGACATTCCGGGAATTGACGCAGCCCTTCCGGTACCTTTTTCTACAGCCTGTTGCATTCCGTCAATTACTGGATCAAAATGTCGGGATTCGATAGAGACTCTTTTTGTGGTTGTAAATTCTTTCGGAAGTTCAAGGTCAGAGTTTTTAAAATTTTTGACCAAATGAGGTTTGATGTAGGTGCCTTTATTCGCAATAATGGAAGCTAGGTTTGCCATTTGTAAGGTTGTCATTTCTATTTCTCCCTGACCAATACCAATTGACATAATAGTTGGTGACTTCCAACTTCCTTTGTTTCTAGGATAAAGCTTATCATAATATTCAGGCGTAGGAATGTTACCATCTTCTTCGTTGGGAATGTCTACGTTTAAGGTGGAGCCCAGACCAAATTCCTCCAAATAGCTATTGAATTTTCTTAAGCCTTCATGTGGTTTTTTAAAACCTTCCTGGTCAATAATATCTCTAACCACCGTGAAAAAATAAGCATTGCATGAATGCTCCAAAGCTTTTGATACATTATAACAATAGGTGTGTTCATGACAACCCCAGCGCCTGCCATTATAAAAATAACCAGCCTTACAAGAAATTCCTCTTTCAGGATTTAATAAACCTTCTTGCATCGCAACTAAAGCAACGACCGTTTTGAATATTGACCCTGGCGGATACTGAGCCATAACGGATCGGTCGAAAAAAGGATTAAGGGTGTCTTGGAAAAGTTGAGTATAAGCTTTTCCTCGAGATTTGTTTATGGTGAGTAGATTGGGGTCATAAGAAGGCGTGCTTATCATCGCAAGGATTTCCCCCGTCTGTGGTTCAATAGCAACAATACTCCCAATTTTATTTTGCATGAGCCATTCACCGTATTGTTGCAGCTCAAGATCAATGGTCGTTTGAATATCTATTCCAGAGGTTGCAGGCTTGTCTTGGTTTCCATTCTGATAAGGTCCTACTTCCCGGCCCACGTTATCTTTTAATATTTTTTTGATGCCTTTGGTTCCTCGGAGGGTTTTTTCATAAGCCAGCTCCAATCCGCTTGCACCGATATAATCAAATTTTTTATAAGCTCCATCAGAGTTGTCAATTTGCTTTTGATTGACTTCATTCAAATAACCAAGAACATGAGGAGCATTTTTGTGAGGATAACTTCTAACATTTCTTAATTGAATCGAAAACCCGGGAAATTCATGAAGATGTTCTTGTAAACGAGCATATGTTATAGATGAAATTTTTGACATAAAGGTAAAAGGAATCCTTTTAGAGTAGCGGACATTCCTAAAGTCTTTTTGAATGCGCTCTTTGAAATCATCAATGCTGATGGAATCCAGAAGGCTGCATAACTTTAAGGTATCCATCTTAGGATCAAGTTGATTGTATGTTACCTTAAGATCATACATTGGGTTGTTATTGATCAATAATTCATCATTTCGATCATAGAGTAGCCCACGAGACGGATAGAGTGTATAATTATCTACTGCCGTTGCATTCGCTCTTTCTTCATAAGAGGTATCAAATATTTGAATTTGTGCTATTTTAAAAAGCAAAAGCCCTCCTGCAAGAGTGAACAGTAGTTTGATGTAAAAGGATCGTTCTTGATTAAGATCTTTCATGTTAAAATAAAACGCCGTGTTTTAGAAATTAGATACGGATATAACAAAGTTAACAAAAAATCAGCGTAGGAATGGGGCACTTAAAGAAGCTTTTTATTATTAGTGTTAGTCAACCCAGCCAGCTAGCAGGAGTTAAAATCGGGAATTAATTATTTAACCGTTACTTATTCTATGGGGTCTAACAAAAAGGTATAGATCAGAATAATGACCATCGAAATCATAAAAGTGAAAACGGTATTTAAAAATATTTTATCGATATAAACAATGGTAAATATTTCAATAGAAAAATAGAATAAAAGATGTATAAAAAATAAGGTAGCACAATAACCTATAAACCAATTAAAACCATATCGCCTTTTAGTAGGACTATAATTTAAATTATACCCTCCTTTTGGCTCAAATAGTTTTAAGATATAGGGTCGAATAAATCCGGTGAAAACAGCTGCGCTAGCATGTACACCATAGGTGTCATAAAAAGAATCGATAAAAATGCCAAGAACAAAACCTAATAATACAAGGATCGAGTGTGGTGTTCGAAGAGGAAGAAGGATAATAAAAAGCGGATAGATAATAATGTCTATATAGTTGAAGCTCTGTCCTCCGAGATTAATGTCTTTTAAAATCAAAACCTGAATCAAAGCAAGAACAAAAAAACGAATCAGGTTCGTCATTACGACGTTAGTCATCGGATACCTCCTTCTCTAAAGCGTCTATTTCTTTTTTCATTAAGTTTTCAACAACATAAACATATTTGACCGAGCTTAGGTCATTGCATAAGTTTACTTCGATTTCATAAAAGTTAGTCCCTTTTTGTAACCAGGAAGTATCAATAGTTCCAATCATAATCCCTTCCGGAAAAATACTGGAATAGCCACTCGTCTGAATCGTGTCTCCTTTAACAAGGTTAGCATGCTTGGGAATATCTACCAAATTTGCTTTTGTAGGATCTCTGCCCTGCCAAACTAAACCACCAAAGAAATTATTTCTTTTAATAGAAGCACTTATCCTAGATTGACTGTGTAGAATAGGGAGGACTCGCGAATGATTAGCAGTGGTGTTTTTTACAATACCAACAACACCGGCATTTCCAACGCCGATAATTCCCATGCTTGGTTTGATGCCATGATTGGCTCCTCGATTTATGATGATGCTATTATTATGGCGAGTGGTAGAGTTGCTGACTACTTTAGCTGCGGTAAAAGTATAAAGTTGCTCCGTATCAGGAATCTGGATAGAGTCTTTAAAAACAGTTTGAATAAATTTAGCATTTTCTTTTTCCTGAAGCAGTTTAGCATTTGCTCTAGCCAGTGTATCGTTGACCGAAGAAAGACTTACGAATTGTTTTAAATTATCAAATCGTTCTGTGGTTTCATTACTGAAAAAAGAGAAAGAGCTATTGAAGATAGCATTCTGCTCACTATTATTATTAACTACCAAATACATGCAAAAGATTTCTGCCAGGAAGAAAGTCAGAAAGCCACCATGTTTTACGAAAAGGAAAATTAAATTGCGCATAGTGTTGTGCAGCTATAGTTAATAGATAAAAAGACAAAAAGCTAATAAAACTGCAAATTAGGAATCTTCGAAAACAAACACAAGCTTATTTGTTAAGCTTTCCTGAGATTAAACACTTTTTCGATCAATTAAGAAAGAAAACTTATCCGTGTTTTTCAAAGCAATTCCAGTACCTCGAACCACTGCTCGTAGTGGATCTTCGGCAATGTGCACAGGGAGTTTTGTTTTTTGCGCGATTCGTTTGTCTAAACCACGAAGAAGTGCCCCACCCCCAGTTAAATAAAGACCTTTTTGATAGATATCAGAGGCAAGTTCAGGGGGAGTAGTTTCTAAGGCTTTTAAAACGGCGTCTTCTACTTTGGAGATCGATTTATCCAACGCATGCGCAATCTCCTGATAAGAGATCGTTATTTGTTTTGGAATTCCTGTCATTAAGTCCCGCCCGTTTACAGCATAATCTTCGGGAGGTGTTTCTAGTTCATGTAAAGCAGATCCTACATGAATTTTTATTTGCTCAGAAGTACGTTCTCCGATCAACATATTATGTTGACGTTTCATGTAGTTCATAATGTCATTAGTAAACTCATCACCAGCTGTTCGAATGGATTGATCACAAACAATTCCTGAAAGTGCGATAACGGCAATTTCTGTTGTTCCTCCCCCTATATCGATAATCATATTTCCTACAGGCTCCTCGACATCAAGTCCTATACCTAAGGCTGCAGCCATTGGCTCGTGTATAAGATAGGTCTCTTTTGAATCTACGTTGTCAGCAGAATCAAAAACGGCTCTTTTCTCTACTTCGGTGATACCGGAAGGAATGCAGATCACCATTTTCATATGTGTGAAAAACTTTCTGCGGGTTCCGGTCATATTGATGAGACCTTCAATCAGGCTTTCAGCAGCAGTAAAATCTGCAATCACTCCGTCTTTAAGCGGGCGAACAGTTTTGATGTTTTCATGCGTTTTCTCATGCATCTGCATTGCCTTAGTCCCAACGGCAATTGTATTTTGAGTACGACGATCAATTGCAACAATTGATGGCTCGTCGACAACGACAACTCCGTCTTGGATAATCAGCGTATTTGCTGTACCCAAATCAATAGCAAGTTCTTGCGAAAAAAAATTGAATAGTTTCATTAAGTATTTCCTTTACCCCTAGTCCAAGGGAAGCGCAAAATTAAGGAAATGTAAGGAGAAATTAGAAGATTCTGATATTCCCTTTCTCAAATCCCGAGTATGTTTGTTTGTAATTCAGTGAGCTTGGAATTTTCTACAAATTCTTATAGTACAAAAAAAGACAAAATTTGTGTAAAAATGTAAAAAAAGCTTTAGAATCGACTTTTAGACGAAATAAAAAGGTAGAAAGTAATCCTTTTACCCAAATATTTGAAAATTATTCTCCTACAACGACTTCCCAGAGGTTTTCTCTGTTAAAATATTTCTTGGCAACCATTTGTATCTCTTCGGCGGAAATATACTTGATGGTATTAACCAGATTATCGAAATCTTGCCTGGAAAGCTCATCTAAAACCATTGTTTTCAAAATTTCTCCGGTATTAAAAGGCCCATCTAACATCGTTAAAAGATTGCCCAATAAATAGTTTCGAACCATTTTAAGTTCCTGCTCACCTACAAGCTCGTTTTGGAGAATATTTAGCTCTTTATAGATCTCTTCTTTTGTCGATTCAACAAATTCATTTCCAACCTCTGTTCCAATATAAAAGCAACCATCCCTTTGCATCGTATCGATGGAAGAGTAAATATTATAGGTATAACCTTTATCTTCTCTAATATTATTCATTAAACGAGATCCAAAATAACCGCCTAATATGGTGTTCAGGAGGTACATGGTATTGTAGTCCTGATGTCGTTTGTTAAATAATCGAGAACCGATTCGGATTGCGGTTTGGACAGAATTCGGAAGTGGAATTTTAATTTTTTTAGGAGGATAGTTTTCCGATGATTCAAAATGAAGCGCAGGCTTTCCTGACTGCATATCATTTCCGAAGTATTTATTAACTAAAGCAATGGTTTCAGGACTAGACTTTCCACTAATAAAAATAGTGCAGTTATCTTTTGTGTAATTTTTTTGAAAATGATTGATAAGGTCGACTCTCTGCAGTTGGTCATACGTGTTTGGAAAACTATTATATCCATAAGGATGCTCTGC
>CAYXQH010000009.1:0-18154 GCA_964467425.1 uncultured Saprospiraceae bacterium | reverse complement strand
CCGTAAAAATCTACTTGTTCGGAAATTTCAGAAGAACTAAACTGTTTGGTCCCTTCTTTGATTAAACTGGCAGTGGCTCTGGCTGCTAGTCGCTTTTTTTCATAAGGTCGTCCGGCATTAAAGACGAGTTCAATCTTGATGATATCCTGGGTGCCTTTATTTATCTCATATACAGGAATCCCATTATCCAAAAAATAGTTATTTGGACTTGGAAGGTCGATTTGACCAATCTGTTGTATAAGTGGCGCTTTACTTCTATCCGGCATTAAGGATCTTTACAAAAAGTTAGAAAATCTGTTCATCTCTGGTTGATGACGCCTTTTTTAAAATTAGCCTGCAAATTTAGCAATTAAATTCAGCTTGTTTCGTGCAGAAGGAAGAATCTTATGCTTTCAAAGATGATTTCTCTTTATTGAAAGAAAACTTAGCCTATAAAGCTATTCTTTGCCTAAATAAAAGTTATCAACAGATTGTTAATATTTTATACTATAAAAATTGATAAGAAGCTGTATTTTTGTGTTTCCTTATCAAATAAGAAAAATTATACACAATGAAATTTAGTGTTTCTTCTTCTGATCTTTTAAAGCAACTTCAAATTGCAGGCGGAGCAATTGGCTCAAATCCGGTATTACCGATACTGGAAGATTTTTTATTCTCGGTGAATGATAATAAGCTAACCATATCCGCAACGGATTTGGAAACATCAATTATCAATGAGATAGAAGTCATGTCTGATGGAAACGGTCGAGTTGCTGTTCCAGCAAAGATTCTGCTAGATACCTTAAAAGAATTACCTCAGCAACCGATAACGTTTAATGTCAATGATAAAAACTATGGCATCGAAATTACATCGGCTTATGGGAAGTATAAATTAGCTGGAGAGAACGGAGAGGATTATCCAAAAATTCCAGAAGCAGATGATGTTGATACGATCAAGATGCAGGCTCCGGCACTTTCACAAGCAATTAGCAAAACTCTTTTCGCAACGAGTAATGATGAATTAAGACCAGCAATGACTGGGGTGTATTTTCAAGTAGATTTCAATAAGCTTACTTTTGTTGCAACGGATGCACATAAATTAGTCAAATATACCTTTACCGATATTACAAGTGAAGTGTCTACTTCATTTATTGTTCCTAAAAAAGCGCTTAACCTTTTAAAGAATGCATTGCCTTCAGGAGATGAAGTTACGCTCTCTTTCAATAAGTCGAATGCGTTTTTCTCTTTTGGAAATGTCAATTTGATTTGTCGTTTAATTGATGCGAAGTATCCGGATTATAATGCGGTTATTCCTGTAGATAATCCACATCTTTTATCATCAAGCAGATCAGATTTTATGAATTCGCTCAAGCGAATAGCGATCTACGCAAATAAGACAACGAATCAAGTTATTCTGAATGTAAATGATGGTAGCCTAACGGTTTCCGCACAGGATTTAGACTTTTCTAATGAAGCTACAGAACAATTGACTTGTACGTATAATGGCGATCCCCTCACAATTGGTTTTAATGCCAAATTTCTGATTGAAATGCTTAATGTGCTTGAAAGTGATGAAATTAAATTAGAGCTTTCGACACCAACTCGAGCTGGAATTCTTTTACCAGCAGAACCTAATGAAGGAGAAGAAATTCTAATGTTAGTCATGCCCGTCATGCTAAGTAATTAAAAGAAAAAATCTTTTATCAAAAGAGACGCTTTATTACCTGAAAGTGTCTCTTTTTTATTTATGCAGAATCCGATTAAATTTCCTGCACTACAGATATTTCATTAACTTCATACCATATTCTATCCTGATCATAAAACAGGGACATGATGAGAGTGTTAATAATTACCTTTTCTTTTATTGTTTTTTTAAGTGCTTGTCAGAATAATCCAACGCCGGAAGAACCGTCTTTACCAAATATTCCCAAAGAGGTTGCACAAGAATGGGTCGAAGCTTTTTATAGTGATGACTTTTCAAAAGCAGTTGTGTTAGGGACAGAAACAACCAGGATGATGATTGATTCTGTGAAAAAAGAAATGCAGGTGAATGCCATTTCTATTCCTTTTAAAATCTCAGAGATGAATTGCGAAATCGTATTGGATTCCGCATTATGTACTTATGTTTATCTGGAAGAAGGAGAACGTTATGATGAGTATGTTACACTACTAAAGTTAAACGGTCAATGGTTGGTAAATGAATCCTGGGAAAACACAGAAGAAATAGAACAGGATTTTGAAAAACTCAAAGAGGAAATGAAGAAAATGATGGAAGAAGAAACTAAAGAATAATTTTAAACACATGAAACGACCTCGATATTTATTAATCATAATTAACACGCAAGGGTATGATTAAAAAATATCTTGGGAGAGCGAAGCGGTTACATGAGTGCAGAAAATATTCTGCATATTTTAATTGCAGAATAATTTTAAACACATGAAAATAGGTTTGTTTTTTGGATCTTTTAATCCTGTTCATATAGGCCATTTGATTATTGCCAATTTCATGGCGACACAGTCTCCCTTAGAGCAAGTATGGTTTGTCGTTTCTCCTCAAAATCCGTTTAAGACAAAAAGTAGTCTTGCTAGAGATTACGACCGGTTGCATTTAGTTCGATTGGCGATTGGAGACAACACAAACTTAAAAGCCTCTAATATTGAGTTTGATCTTCCGAAGCCCTCCTATACCATAGATACTCTGACTTATCTAAAAGAAAAACATCCTGAACATGAATTCGTTTTAATTATGGGCGGTGATAACCTTGGTTCATTTCACAAATGGAAAAACTACGAGGTTATTCTTCGGGATTATGAAATATTTGTCTACAAACGACCAGACTATGAATTAGGGGATTTGATGGACCATCCGAAAATCACTGTTTTCGAAGCGCCGCTCATGCAAATTTCTGCGAGTTATATTCGTAAATGTATTAAAGAAGGGCATTCCATTCAATATCTGGTTCCAGAAGAAGTTTTTATGTATTTAAATAGCAGTAGCTTGTATAAGTAGTAGAAGCCTCTTGAGTTTATACTGATCCAGCGCCATAGAATCCGTATATCAGCTGACAATCTACTTTTAAAAATAAACCAAAAACAATAATATCTTTGCGAGAAGTGTTAAATTGTAACATTGAATTCAGAGAACCTTTGATTTAGATTACATGTTATAAACCTTGAAAATAGAGGTTAAATGTAGTTTTTTGAAAAAAATAAAATTTATAAAGATGCGCAAAAATCAACTCACCTTGTGCTTGTTATTATTTGCGGTATTCCTTTCTGCTCAGACGGATTTGAAACTCGGAGATTGGAAATCACATTTGCCTTATCACCGGGGGAAATCTATTACCCAAAGTGAAACAACCGTTTATTACGCTACTACCTGGTCTCTCTTTATGTTGGATAAAGAAGAATTGTCTCCTCAATTTATGAGTAAAGTGGAAGGCCTGTCTGATGTAAGCATGGGGAAAATTAAATATGCGCCTAGCCATGAAACGCTCATCGCGACCTATAGTAACAGTAACATTGATCTGATAAAACCAACCCGAATTGTCAACCTTCCTTTTATAAAAGAAGATCCAAATATTTTTGGTGATAAGCAGATTTACAATATACATCTCGAAGGAGATGATTTGGCTTATCTGGCTTGTGGCTTTGGTATCGTAGAGTTGAACATAGATCGGGAAGAATTTGGTTTTACCACAAAAATGAATCTTAAAGTCAATGATGTGATCACTTATGAAGGCTCTTTTTATGCTGCCACAGACGAAGGTATATATAGAGCACCGAATAACGGAACGGTCAATCTACAGGATTTTGGAAACTGGACCTTCTTAGGGGAAGACGAAGGCTTTCCGGCAGATTATACAACGGTGGCTCTGGAAACCTATGCCGGTAAATTATTTTTAACTATTAATGATTCACTATATTCTTATCAAAATTCTAATCTAACCTTTGTTCACGGGGAGGAGAATTATAGATCTATATTTTTAAGTGCAGAAGGAGCCCACTTAGTATATGGGATTGGATGTTTACCTGATTGTAAGGGAAGTGTTCTTTTCTTTGATGAAAACCTAGATATTCAGGAGTCCGGAAATAAGTGTGTTAGTAGAACCCTATTCGCAATTGAAGATAGTGCTGGAAGAGTTTGGTATTCTGACAATTGGGATAAAATTAGACTAGCCGAATCAGTCGGCGGGAACTGTTCAGAAAAACAATTTAAATCTCCATATACGCATGATGCACATGATATTGTGGTTTTTGAAAACGATGTATATGTTGCAACAACACGACCACCAGCGCTGAGTACGAATGGATTCTATGTACTCGAAGATGGAGAATGGAATATTTATAATGGCTTGTTTAATGGTGCCCTCAACGGAATTCAAGCCGCTTATCGAGTAGCTGTACACCCCGAAAATAAAAAAGTATATATAGGAACCTTTGCTCAGGGAATGTGGGTAAGAGATGGTGATAATTTTTCACTCATAGATGATACCTCCGGTTCTTTATTAGCACAGTCTTCAGAAGGTAATGGGGTGCAAGTTGGTGGCTTGGCTTTTGACAGAGATAATAATCTTTGGATTACCAATTTCTCTACTCCTAACCCAATCGTTGTACTAAAAAATGATGGCTCCTGGCAAAATAATTTTACTATACCTATCACGACGCTTCAGGATATTGCTATAGATGAAGCAGGTAACAAATGGTGCCGATCCAATCAAGGGTTAGTCGTTTTTAATGAAGGAGATATTAATGATCCATTTGATGATCAATATAGAAATATTACAACGGGTAATAGTTTACTACCTAGTAATCGAGTTTATTGTATAACAATAGATTTGGATGGGGATGTTTGGGTAGGAACAGATGTAGGGACCATCGTTTTTGAATGTGGCTCCAATGTGTTTGATCCACAATGTAGAGGTTCAAAGCGTATTGTAGAGGTCGATGGATTTAATGCCTACTTATTAGAAACAGAATCTGTAAGAGCTATCGCAGTAGATGGGGGTAATCGAAAATGGTTTGGTACCACAAATGGAGTTTTTGTGCAATCTCCAAATGGAGAAGATCTCATTGCTTTTTTCGACAGAGATAACAGTCCTTTGTTTGATAATTTAATTAATGATATAGGCATCAATCAAATTACTGGCGAAGTTTATATTGGTACGGCAAGTGGGGTGATTTCTGTTCGAGGCGAAGCGATCGGAGGTGGGCCAACACATGCTGCAGCTGTATATGCTTTTCCAAATCCCGTACGCCCGGATTATAATGGACCTATTGCAATCAAAGG
Organism: uncultured Saprospiraceae bacterium; assembly: GCA_964467425.1. Taxonomy (GTDB): domain Bacteria; phylum Bacteroidota; class Bacteroidia; order Chitinophagales; family Saprospiraceae; genus JAHDHW01. The sequence goes on along the minus strand of CAYXQH010000009.1, from coordinate 12,885 downwards.
TTTGCCTAGAGATGCAAATGTGAAAATTACAGATATTAAAGGACAGCTGATTTATGAGACAGAAGCTTTAGGCGGACAAGCAATTTGGGATGGTAAAGATTATAATGGCCGTAAAGCTGCTTCGGGTGTTTACCTCGTCTATTCCACAAGCAAAGACTTGCTGGATAATCCGGATGCGCAAGTGACGAAGATTTTGTTTATGAAATAAACTAAAGACTACCGTTGCTTTTATTAACTTTAGATTTCAAACAAGGATAAAGTGAAACTAAGCAGCGCCGGAAAAGTTACTCTAGCTTTTTTATTTTTATTGATCACCTTTTGGCCGGTCAGTTGTTTTCAGTTTACCTTGAAATACGACATGATGGATTGGTTTTATCCCATGCGTTTTCTAGTTGGTGAATGCCTGCAAAATAATATCCTACCTACCTGGAATCCTTATACTAATTTAGGTTACCCTTTACATGTTGACCCGCAAAGTGGAGCACTCTATCCAATTGTTTGGATATTAGGGAAACTGTTTGGCTATAGTGTATACACAATTAATATGGAGTTTATGATCCATATTCTTTTGGGATTCTATGGAATGAAAAAGCTGTCGGAAGAGCTTGGGGTTAAAGAAAATATAGCGATTGTTGTTGGCTTGAGTTATGCGTGTTGTGGTTTTTTTGTTGGAAATGCACAGCATCTATCCTGGATTATTAGTGCAACCTGGCTTCCATTTATTGCCTGTTATTATTTACGACTATTAAAGAATAAAAAATGGACGAATGCGCTATGGCTTTCGGTTTTTTGCTTTTTAATAGTGACGGGGGGCTATCCAGCTTTTACCATTACTAGTTTTTATTTAATGGGGTTTTCTTTTCTCGGTTTGATGATTTATAAAATTCGAAAAAAAGAATACCATTTTGTAAAAGCATTTATTTTTAAAAACGTTTTATTCGGAATTAGTTTCCTTATTCAAAGCCTTGTTTTTCTAAAGTTTTTTTTAGAATCACTGCCTTTTTTAATTCGAACAGAAACCTTGACTTTAGCAGATGCGCAATTGTTGCCATTCTCTCCGCAAGCCTTTCTATCTTTTATTATTCCTTTTGTTACTGGTGGACATGCAGAATTTTTTAAAACGGATATGGCTATGGCAAATGGCTATTTTGGCTTATTTGGCTTTTTGTTTTTCTTACTCTATTTATGGAAAAAACCAACATGGAAAGGAATGCTGTTTGGAGGTCTGGGACTATTCTTTTTATTGACGGCGATGGGCGATTATTTTGTTTTTCGAGAATGGTTGTATGAATACGTACCGATGATGAACCTATTTAGATACCCTGCATTATTTAGGATTTTTACGATCATCTGTTTTTTGATATTATTCGGATGGTCCTTGCAGGAATATAGAAAAAAGCCTGACCAGTCTATTAACTGGATGAAGTTCAGAGCAGTAGGTTTTACGCTTTTGATAGCTTTGGTTGCCTTATTCATTTATGCTATTCAAAAAACGGATTTAATAGTCCCGGATGGTTTTTCTGCAGAGGCTATAGTTACTTTTTTAAATAAAAGTAGCAATAGTGAAATGATATTGATTCAGGCTCCTATTCAAATAATACTCTTGTCTGTTTTGCTTTTTAAATCGTATTATCGAAAAGGAATGTCCTTTTTAAAATTGGCTTTTATCTTGATTTTGGTAGACTTGTTTTTGTCGGTTCAGTTGAATACTTTTTTGACCATCAATGCGGAGGCGAAAGTTTTTGAATTGCAAGAAAAAATAAATAGGCTTCCTAAGGGTTTTCCTTTTCCAGAAAAAAAAATAAGCGACGTATCACATCATGGTAATAAAAATTATTATCCGATATGGTATAATTTGAATATTTTAAAAAAAGAAATTGCACACAACGGCTATAATAATTTCAAACTAAAAGCATTTAGAGTATTTACAGATCAACCAGAATATATGAAGATTCTGGAAAACAAAGTACTTTATTTCAAAGAGGAATCGATAGTAGATTCTTTGTCGAATACGAAAAGGCAAGGTTTGGAAATCGTTTCTTTCACGCCGAATGAAATAATCGCGAAGGTCTCGCTGGAAGAAGAAAAAGAACTCGTTTTTTTACAACACTTTTATCCTGGATGGAAAGCCTATTTGAATGGATCAGCAATTCCAATTGAAACTAAAGATAAAATGTTTTTGTCTATAGTTGCTCCAAAAGGAAGTCATCAAATCAAGATTGGATACGAGCCAAAATATTTTAACGGCTATCTGATGATTAGCTTTGGTGCCTTTCTGTTGATTATTGGATTTTTAACGGTCCGCAAAATTAGACCTCCACGTCAGACTTATCATAAATCTTAGTAGATAAGACATGGGCATAATATTTTTCGTATTGCGGGAGAATATTTTCAATATCAAATTTACGGGCTTGCTCTAAGGCATTTTTTCGAAACTGACTCAATAAGGCATCATCTTTTAAAAGTTTAATCGCATTTTGAGCCATGGTGTCTATATCGCCAACATCGCTTAAAAACCCTGTTTTACCGTGCGTATTCATTTCTGGAAGTCCTCCGATATTTGTCGAGATCACAGGTACTTCACAAGCCATTGCTTCCAGGGCAGCCAAACCGAAACTTTCACTTTCAGAAGGCATAATGAATAAGTCTGAAACGGCAAGGATTTCTTCAACAGCGTCTTGTTTACCTAAGAAACGGATTTCATCACATAAACCAATTTTCCGACAAGTCTCCTCCACATTTTGACGCTCTGGTCCATCTCCGATTAATAAGAGTTTAGAAGGTATTTCCCGATACACTTTTTCAAAGATTTTTACAACGTCATCTACTCGTTTAACTTTCCTGAAATTAGAAGTGTGAACCAGTATGCGTTCACCATTTGGAGCAATAGCTTTTTTAAAATGATCTTTATCAACTCGACGGAATCGATCAAAATCAATAAAATTATGAATGACTTCAATCTCGTTTTGAATATCAAAAAAATCGTGTGTTTGCTTTTTTAAATCATGAGAAACGGCTGTTACACCATCTGATTTGTTAATGGAGAAAGCGACCACTGGGGCGAAAGTTCGATTACTACCGACTAAAGTGATATCCGTTCCATGAAGGGTAGTGACCGTTGGAACATAACGACCTTCTGTAAGTAGAATTTTTTTAGCCATATATGCTACGGTAGCATGAGGGATGGCATAATGAACATGCAGGAGGTCAAGGTTTTCGTATTTAACGACATCAACCAATTTACTGGTCAAAGCGGTATCATAAGGAGGATATTCGAAAAGTGGATAATCAGCAGAACTTACCTCATGGTAGAAAATGTTCTCTTGAAAAGCTAAAAGTCTTGCAGGTTGACGATATGTTATAAAGTGTATCTGATGTCCTCTTCTTGCGAGCCCTTTACCAAGCTCTGTTGCTACAACGCCACTCCCGCCATATGTTGGGTAACAAACAATACCAATTTTCATTTTTTTCATGCTGTTCTCTACTTATTTTACCTTATAAACGTCATTATCTCAATAAGCTGATATTCCTTTCTTCAAATAAAATACTTTTCGAAGGCTTTTTGTTCAAATCAATAAAAAAAGGTGTTCTAGCGAAGACGGTAGAACACCTTTTTAATTGATGAAGCGTATTATTGTGCTTTGATCAATTTTATAATTTGTGATTGTTGATCTGCAACAACTCGTACAAAAAATAGCCCTCCAGATTGATCTGTTATATCCAGATTATATTTTTTAGTAAGCAATTGTTCTCTTTCAGATTCATAAACAACTTGTCCAACGACATTTAAAACCTGAACCACAACATTTGCAGATTGGTTGAGTTCTACCGTAAGTTCTGTATAACCAGTTGTTGGATTAGGAGCTAGGCTCAAGTTTGCAAAGTTAGCTTCTAAATCAACAGTGCTTACAAAAACATCAACGGTGAGGGTAATGGTTTCGGCACAGCCATTAACATCTGTGATGGTCACGGTGTAATCACCTTCTGGAAGATTGTTTACAATAGCAGTAGAATCTCCAGTGTCCCAATCAAATGTATAAGGTCCTTCACCATCTCCAACGCTAATATTAATACTACCATCACTTGCACCGGCGATACTAACGCCCGTAACACTAGCGTCTAGGCCAAGGTTTGGAGGACAAGCACCGAGTTCGACCTCGATCATTTGAGAACATCCTAAGCTATCAGAAATCGTTGCAGTATAAGTTCCTGCAGGAATATTATTAGGTGCATTCGGATCATCCCAAACAATGTTATAAGGTCCTGTTCCTTGTGTTGGTGTTATAATTATGGAGCCATCATTTGCTCCAGCAGAAGATTCATAATTAGTTGAAATATCCAAGCCTAAATCTGCAGGACAACCAATGATATTAATGTTATCAATGTCAATCCAATAATCACCTGATCCCCAAGTCGCAACAAATCGAATATTGATATATTCGCCAGCAAATGGATCAAGATCCACTAATCTATTTGTCATCACTGCTGAGGTGATATGGTTGGTCATGTCGACCACATCTATAGTTGTAAACGTATTCCCACAATCCGTAGAAATTTGAACAGCTAAACTATCTCCAGCACCTAGTATGGTTCCGATTGTACCTGGGCTCCAATCTGTATAACGATAATCATAAGTCATACTATCGCCAGGATTTATAGGGCCGATAATCGGAGAGGTTGCAGTGTAGTTCTGGTCTCCACTAAAAAGGTTATCATAAATGACAACAGATACATTATTGTGAACATTTCCAATCCCAAAATCACTTGCTACCCAACCGTTAAACGTGCCATCTTCAAACCCTTCCATGATGGGTAATGGATTTGGAGTAATGGTTGAATAAACCGTACTTGCTGAATCATTTACGAAGTTCAATTCATTGGACAAAGAAGTCCAGGCTTTAATTTCGAAATCTGAGCCTAGAGAATTTGAATTAAAAGGTGTAGTAAAAGTATAGGTATCTGTAATACCAGCATTCAGAACTAATGATCCAACATTTTCAGTAACAGGCGTTCCATTATCTATTTGATAGGAAACATCAAAACCAGCTTGACCATTAGATCCGGCATTTCTAATTTCGACAACTACCATATCCATTGGGTCACCGCATTCGGAAGTTGATGTGTTGGTCACAGACAAGGTTGATAAATCATCAGCAAAAACTGGAGAGATTAAAATATCGTCAAGCCCAATCCCGTCAAAGCCATTGACAGAACCGTCTGAATCAAAAGCAAATCTAAATCGGACAGTAGACTCTCCAGCAACACCGTTTAATGTGTGTTCTGCATTAATCCATCCACCTGAATTTCCACCCCAAACATCGCCTAGGTTTTGAGTAGTGTTGTTAATCGTATACCAGTTTACACCTGATCCCATTGAACCAACTTTCGACCAGTTCATTCCGGAGTCTGTACTAAGTTCTAACCAGCCACCATCCCAATTGGTTTCGGTATCATAATTAATAGCAAAATTAATAATAGGGTCAGCGGTCAAACCAGAAAAATCAAAACATGGAGAGACAATGTAAGAGAGTTCCGCATTGTTGTAATTACCTTCAAGGTTTGTTACAAAAGCATTAACCCCAGAATTAGCAGAAGCAATATCAACACCAGCAGGGACTCCAAAAGCCCAAGTGGAATTTACGCTATTGTCTTCATCAATTTTCCAGCCACCATCCCAGGTTTCAAAATCAATAAAGTATGGGAAGTCAGAAACCGTTGGAATATTTGTGATCGTAAAGCTTGTAGAATCATTACTCAAATTAGAGTCTGTGCCCAACTCCGTCCATGCTACAATTTCGTATTCACCAGCCACAGAAAAATCAAAGGTCGTTTCAAAGGTTAGGGTAATTGTACTGTCATTACTAATTACTCCAGTATAAAAACCATCGAGCGGTTGTGTAACACCAGCATCAAGATTATTGACTGCATATTTAAACGGAATCAAAGATTGCGGGTTGGAACCAAAATTTTGTAAAGTAACCTCTACCGTCTCATCGCCTAATCCGCATTGTGATTGTGGTGTGTGTATTGAAATAATACCAACATCATTTAGCCATATCGTTTGAAAAGGATTAGGACCATTCACCGCACTGGAATCTCCATTTGTACAAGCAATAAAGACATAATAGTCATAAGCCGTATTCTCGTCTAAGCCCGTAATTTGCGCTGAGGTCTGAGAAGTGTTAAATGATGTTCCTGTTCCAGGAGTAAAACCAGAAGGACCGTATTCAACAGTATAAACGCCCATAGAATCTGATGGTGTCCAACTAATATCAGCATCTGTTCCTCCTACGTCATCGACAAAAGCGTTAAAAGGTCCTGGACAAGTAGGACAGGCAAAGAAGGAAAAGACAAGGCCTGTTGCAGGGAACGGACCATCACTAAAAATAATATTACCCGACGGATCGAGAAGATTATACGTTACTTCATTTTGAAAAGACCCCGCAAAGTAGGTTAGCGTTACAAGATCATTACTCATTGCTGTAAAGGTAAAGGTCTCTTCACCTCCAGTTGCAATAGTGTAATTGGTAACGGTACCATTTACATCTACATCTAGATTCGAGCCATTCCAGCCATCTCCAAAGGAGTCGAAAAGTTCAAGTGTATAAGTACACTGAGCCTGGCTAAATGTCGCAAATGAGAGTAAGGAGATAAATAAAAACCAATAGTTAGGTCTTTTTAATGAAGGTGATTTTTGTAGAATTTTGAAAATCATAGAGTTTAATTTTATAACATATTCATACGATAAAACCATTAAAATAGTTTTGATTAAGCAGAGATAGATTTCATCGAAGATCTTTTTAATTCTTGTAAAGTGATGGCTTTAGGAATATTTTAGATAAAAACGGGCATTAGCCTAAATTATATATTATTTTTAAATGACAAATAAAGATAATGAAAAACGCTTAACTACGCATTAAATATTAAAATAGAGCTTCAGAATATTAGTCTATTCGTCAGCAAAATGATAAGAAAAAAGAAAAGACGATAAATATTTCAGGGGGATTTTACTTTTTTTCTGCTGTGTAGGTTTTTAGATACGTTCTATAAATATCAATTTTTAGAGTGAAATAGCTTAAAAATCTTAGTTTTGCCTCATTAAAGTCCATAAGAGCATCGGTTTTTTATATCCAAGAAGTCGATTTATTGTGTAAATAGTGGATCAAATTTTGTTTTTGACTATATAAAGAGACCTCATATAAACAAAACAGACAAAAATGTTGTTTAATGATGGATATCTAAGCTCTTGCTAACAGCAGTTCAAAAAATATTAAAATTACATGGCTATTTACTCCATTAGGGATCTTGAAAAGTTATGCGGCATAAAAGCCCATACTATCCGTATTTGGGAGCAACGCTATGGGATTATCAAACCTGAACGGACCAATACCAATATTCGCTATTATCAGGATGGAGATTTGAAAACGCTTTTGAATATAGCGTTGTTGAATCGAAATGGATTACGTATTTCTAAGATTGCTAAAATGAGCAAATCAGAGATTGCTGAAAAAGTAGCGGCTATTTCTGAAGTTAACTTTGCACATGACACACAGTTAGATGCTTTGACGATCTCCATGATTGAAATGGATGAATATAAGTTTGACCGAATCATTTCTACTAATATCCAACAACTCGGATTCGAGCAAACCATGCTCCAGGTCATTTATCCTTTTTTGGATAAACTAGGTGTGCTTTGGCTAACCGGCTCGATTAATCCCGTCCAGGAAAGCTTTATGAGTTGCCTGATTCGCCAGAAAATCATTACAGCTATAGATAACGAACCTTTTGCCTTGGGTAAAGACCAGAAAAAAATCATGATCTTTTTACCAGAAGGAGAAAGTCAGGAGCTTAGCCTTTTGTTTATGCATTATCTATTGAAAAGCAGAAAATATCAAGTCTATTATCTCGGCCTGAATATTTCTACTAATGATTTGATTGACGCGTGTAAAATCCATGAGCCGAGTTATATTTTCACGATGATCACAGAAACCTACGCTAAAAGCCCTGTTCAAAAATATGTAGATGAGCTTTCAGCTTCCTTTCAAAATTGCCAAATCTTACTGTCCGGTTATCAAGTGATTGCCCAAAATGTAAGATCCCAGGGAAACATCAATGTATTGAGGTCTTTGGATGAAACCGTACAATTTCTTGATGAAAATGGATAAGCGCCATTAAATTTTCAAGAATATCTTATAAATAATTTCCTTTTTATTATTCGAATAAAGTAGAAGCGTTATTTTTGCGCAATATTTCTTTTTTAATCAAACAAAAACAATCAATGAAAGTATTATCAAAACTCATAATCGCCGTTCTCGCAATAAGCGTAATTGTATCTTGTAAAAAAACACCAGAAGGTGAAAAAGCTAAGGTTGGAGAAGCTTCTAAAGAAGTGGCTACAGCTGCTGCATCAGCTCAGAATTTTAATGTTACAAACGGAACGCTTTACTGGACAGGAACCAAAGTAGGTGGACAGCATAGCGGGACTATCAATTTAGGTAAAGGACAACTTTCTGTAGAGGGTGGGAATATTACAAGTGGTGACTTTTCTATCGATATGTCTACTATGAAAAACACAGATTTACCTGCTGAAAAACAAGGAGATTTAATTGGACATTTAGCCTCTGCTGACTTCTTTGATACAGGAAAATACCCAACAGGGGAGTTTAAAATTGTTTCTGTAAATCCAGTTACAGGCAATGAGGAATTAACGCATAATATTACTGGAAATCTTACGCTCAAAGGAATAACCAAGAGTATAACCATTCCAGCAAATGTTATTGTTGCAGGTAATACGCTAACAGCTGTAACGCCTAAGTTTACTATTAACCGTGTTGATTGGGATATCAAATATGGAGCAAAAATTCTAGGTGTTCCAGCTGATAAAATTATCCACGATGATATTTCTTTAAATCTTGAGCTTACCGCATCGAAGTAAGCAGGATTAGTTTTATATTTTTAGTAAAAAGGCAGTTCGAATCTTTCGAACTGCCTTTTTAATTTTTAATAAATGATAATTTTTACTAATTTGTAATCGCAACCAACAGAATCAAAACCTGCTTTCAGGAATATGGACTTCAGACGACTCTTCGATATTTTTCAATATCAGCTTGCCAGGTATCCGCAAAAGATAGCTCTTGCTCATCGAGCAGGAAGCAAATGGCAACGGTTTTCTACACAAGAGTGCATTGATGAAGTCAATAAAGTGAGCGCAGGTCTTATTAATCTTGGATTGAGCAAAGGCGATAAAGTTGGTTTGCTATTCGAAGCTGGAAGCGCCTACTTTAATTTTTTGGACTTTGGAATGTTGCAATTAGGCGTTGTCAGTGTACCGATCCATTCTAATATTCGAAAAGAAGAATTACTCCATATTTTACATGATGCAGAAATTAAAATCTGTATTACCTCCTCCAAAGAGTTGTACCACAAAGTAGACGAATTTTCTACACAAATTAATTCCTTAAAAAAGATATTTTGTCTGGAAAAAATAGATGCGGCTCCCTCCTGGGACGACCTTGTTTCTAATTTGGAAAACAAACACATCCAGGTGCTACAGGATATGAAGTCTGCTATCCACGAAGAAGATCTGGCGACCATTATTTATACTTCCGGCACAACAGGAAAACCAAAGGGCGTGATGCTTTCTCATAAAAATATAGTGAGCAATATAAAAGCAACCATTGCACTAGTGCCCGTCAATTGTGATAAACGAGTGATTAGCTTTTTGCCGATTAGTCATATCTTCGAACGAATGGTGACCTTCACCTACATTGCTGTTGGCGCTTCTGTTTATTATGTACCAAGGATTGACAATGTGGTAAAAACGCTAAAAGAAATCAAACCGCATTATTTTACAAGTGTGCCCAAATTATTGGAAAGAATCTATGATGATATTTTAGATAAAGGAGAATCTATGGGGGCGATGGGAAGACGCATCCTCCATTGGGCTTTACAGATTGGAGAACGATATAAAGGGAAACAAGGGATGCGACCTTTATATTATTTGAAATTAAGCCTTGCCAATTTATTGGTCTATCGAAAATGGCGAAATGCGCTCGGAGGAAGAGTAGAAGGTGTGGTCGTTGGTGCAGCTGCACTTCAGCCAAAACTAGGGCGTTTATTTTCTGCAGCGGGGATAGAAATTCGGGAAGGCTATGGGCTTACAGAGACCTCTCCGGTGATTGCGTTTAATCGCTTTGAACCAGGCGGCGTTCGTTTCGGAACGGTTGGCATCCCGATACCTGGAATTCGGGTGAAAATAAATAAGCCTGATGAAAAAGGCGAAGGAGAAATAATTGTCAAAGGACCTGGAGTGATGTTGGGTTATTATAAAAAGGCTGAAGAAACGGCAGAAATTTTGACCGCTGATGGTTGGTTTCATACAGGTGATGTTGGGACTTTTACGCATAAAAGATTTTTAAAAATTACAGATCGGAAAAAAGATATTTTTAAAACATCTTCCGGAAAATATGTTGCACCTCAAGTTTTGGAAAGACGCCTCAATGCTTCCCCTTTTATAGAACAAAGTTTTATTCTGGGATTTAATAAACCGTTTGTAAGTGCATTGGTTGTACCGGATTTTGATCGATTAAAACGATGGTGCGAATCGCATAATGTTCATTGGACGGCTCCTCAGTATATGGCATTGAATCCGAAAGTTGTCCAGTTTTTCGAAGAAAATATGTTGACGATTAACGAAGGATTAAGCAGCACAGAAAAGGTGAAAAAAATTGCAATCTTGCACGAACCCTGGACAGTTGAAGGAGGAGAATATACGCCAACATTAAAACTTAAAAGAGCAGATATTGTCAAAAAATATCAAAAAGAAATAGAAACGCTTTATTTATAATAAGGTCTAAAAGTAAGCTAAGGGATAATAAAATTTCATCGGAGGTTCTCGTGAAGTCCTTTATTTTCCCTATATTATCGGAGTAAAATCAAAGAAGAATATTATGAAAGTTACACGCCTTTTCGACTACATCTATTATCAACAAAAAAATTACCCCTTAAAAAAATCAGTTGGCTATAAACATAATGGACAATGGACTTATTTTAGTACAGAAGAAATAATTGAAACTGCAAATAAGGTAAGCCATGGCTTAATAAAACTGGGTTTGAAGCCCGGGGATAAAGTAGCCCTGATTACGTATAAAAACCGACCGGAATGGGTGATGATGGATGTTGGAATGCAGCAGTTGGGGATTGTTACTGTACCAGTATATCCAACGATTAGTTCTGGAGAATATGAGTATATTTTTAATGACGCAGAAGTGAAATATTGTTTTGTTGGCGATGGAGATTTGTATGATAAAGTAATAGCAGCAAAGCCGAATATCCCGTCGCTTACAGATATTTATACACTAGACAAAAAAGAAGGATTAAATTATTGGAAAGATCTTTTTACCGATGGGAATGCTGCTGATTTGGAAGCTCGAAAAAATGTGGTGAAACCAGATGACCTCGCTACGCTTATTTATACCTCCGGTACAACGGGGAATCCAAAAGGCGTTATGCTTTCTCATAATAATATTGTTTCTAATGTTGATAACGTACGGCAAATTTTACCAGTTGAAGCGGGTTCAAGAGTTTTGAGCTTCCTTCCAATCTGTCATATCTTTGAGCGTAGTGCTTCATATTCTTATATCTATAATGGACTGGAAGTGTCTTTTACAGGCACCGATAATTTGGGAGGAGAAGAGGGAGACTTGCAAGCAATCAAACCTCATTTTTTTACTACAGTACCTCGTCTGTTAGAAAAGGTTTATGAGAAAATTTATAATAAAGGACTCGCACTAACTGGAACGAAAAAGAAACTCTTTTTCTGGGCTTTGAATATGACAGATAGTTATGAGTTTGATAAAAAAGCTTCTGGTCTTTCTGGACTAAAATGGAGTATCGCAGATAAATTAATTTTCAGTAAATGGCGAGCAGCCTTAGGAGGAAACGTAAAAGGAGTGCTCACAGGAGCGGCAGCTTGTCCTGCGAAAATAATGCGCGTTTTTTCAGCAGCCGGGATTCCAGTAAGAGAAGGATATGGTCTTACAGAGACGTCGCCCGGATTGACAATTGGGCGTTATGACGCTGGTGGTGCTGTCTTGGGTACAGTTGGACCGCCTCTGCCGAATGTAGAAATATTTATTGATGATAGCGATGGAAATTACCGAGATGGAGAAGGCGAAATTTTAGCAAAGGGGCCTAATATTATGCAGGGCTATTATAGAAAGCCAGAAAAAACAGCGGAAGTGATGAAAGAGATTGATGGTGTGACTTGGTTTTGTACGGGTGATGTTGGGAAATTGGTTCCTGGGCCTGGAGGTCAGCAATTTTTAAAAATAACGGATCGTAAAAAAGAACTTTTAAAAACTTCTGGAGGAAAATACGTAGCACCAGCTCCGATTGAAAATAAATTTAAAGAGGATTTTTTGGTAGAACAAATAATGGTGGTTGGCGAAAAGCAAAAATTTGTTTCCGCCTTGATTGTACCAGCAGAAGAAGCCTTAAAAGATTGGTGTAGCAAAAACGATATTCAATGGTCTTGCTGCGCGGATGCTATTAAAGAAGAAAAAGTCTTAAATGCTTTTCAAGAAGTGGTCAATCGTTTCAATCCAGAGTTTAGCCATGTTGAACAAATCAAGAAGTTTAAGCTAATTGATGCTATGTGGGAGCCTGTTAAAACTGATGGTTCTAAAGCAGAGTTAACACCTACACTTAAGCTTAAACGACGGGTGATTCTGGAAAAATACAATGACCATATCGAAGATTTATATCGATAAGCTATTGTTTATATGGTTATGTAGGTTGTATCGTTATGTTTTATTAACCATATAACCATATAACCATATAACCATATAACCATATTGATTTCCTCTGATTTTGAAATATTACCTT
>CAYXQH010000008.1:6296-25901 GCA_964467425.1 uncultured Saprospiraceae bacterium | reverse complement strand
GCTTATTCCTGTTTTAGTAGCTGCGTATTTTATCGGTAAGTATCTTTATAAGCAACCTAAATTTGTTAACGGTGAGACGATTCCAGAGTTTAGCCTTAATGAAAATGAAAAAATCTCTGATTTGCAGGGTAAATACGTACTTCTTGATTTTTGGGGAAGTTGGTGTGGCCCTTGTATTGGAGAGTTTGGAGATGTCAAAAATTTGTACGAAGCGTATAAGGATAAAAAATTTAAAGATGCGGATGGATTTGAAGTGGTCGGTATAGCCGTCGAAGATAATGCAAAAAGATGGGAACGAGCATTAGATAAATACGACCTTTCCTGGAAGTACCAAGTGCTAGACCTTTCTTCGAGTCTACGCTTTTTTAATGGTCCCATTGCAGAAAGTTATGGCGTAAAAGAGGTGCCAACAAAGTATCTGATTAACCCGGATGGAGTAATCATTGGCGTAAATCTTCCATTTGAAGAAATTCATAAGCGATTGGATGAAAAGCTTAAAAACTGACAAAATGACTATAAAAAGGGCATGGCAGAGTAATTGATGCTCCAAATTGAACCATATTACTATAAAGAAAAATATTAATGCTAAAAAAAATAAAAGATATAATGAGTAAGAAGGACAAGAATACTGATCCGAAGGTAGAAGCAGATCAGGATGCTACTTCTGTAGCGGAAGATCAAAATTCCGAAAATCAGGAAGAAAACACGGAAAAAGAGCCTTCCAAAGGGAAAAAACGATCAAAAAAGCAATCAAAAGAAGCAAAGTTGAAAGAAGCCCTGGAAGAGAAAGAGGTGCAGGTGACCGAGTTAAAAGATAAATATCTGCGTTTAATGGCGGAGTTTGAGAATCATCGTAAGCGTACCGTTAAGGAGAAACTGGACATGATGAAATCAGCTGCTCAGGACACATTGTCAGCGTTGCTGCCAGTTTTAGATGACTTTGACAGAGCGAAAAAAAATGCTGAAGATGATAGTAGTGCTGAGCCCTTTAGTGAAGGAGTCATGCTGGTTTATAATAAACTGTACAGCTCATTAGCTCAAAAAGGTTTGGAAGCAATGGAGTCAACGGGCGAAGTTTTTGATCCGGAATTGCATGAAGCAATTACAGAAATCCCTGCTCCAACAGAGGATATGAAAGGGAAAATTATTGATACTATTGAAAAAGGATATACTTTAAAAGATAAAATCATTCGACACGCGAAAGTAGTCGTTGGAAAATAATGATGTTAAGCTGGGGGTATAAAAATCTTACCGGTTTTAACAGAATAAAAAATACAACATGGCAAAAAGAGATTATTACGAAATACTTGGCGTTGCGAAAGGAGCAGATGAAAAAGAGATAAAGAAAGCTTACCGAAAGGTAGCAATGAAATATCACCCGGATCGAAACGAAGGAGATAAAGCTGCGGAAGAAAAATTTAAAGAAGCAGCTGAAGCTTATGAGGTGTTGAACAATCCAGATAAAAGAGCTCGATATGATCGGTATGGTCATGCAGGGGTAAGTGGTAATAGTGGTGGTGGTGGTTTTCAGGGCGGGATGACGATGGATGATATCTTTGCTCAGTTTGGAGATATATTCGGAGACGGAGGAAGCCCATTCGAATCATTTTTTGGTGGAAGAGGTGGAGGAGGTCGAGCTCGATCCAGAGGACAGCGAGGGAGTAATCTTCGAATCAAAGTAGCTTTGACATTAGAGGAGATTGCAGAAGGAGTAACGAAAAAAATTAAGGTCAAGAAAAATGTTAACTGTACTACTTGTAATGGTAGTGGCGCAAAAGATAGTAAGTCAGTAGCAACCTGTGGAACCTGTCGGGGATCAGGTTATGTGCGTCAGGTGAAGAGTACTTTTTTAGGGCAAATGCAAACGACAACAGCTTGCCCAACTTGCCAAGGAGCAGGTGAAACGATTACCGCAAAATGTACTACTTGTAGAGGAGCGGGTAATGTAAAAGGAGATGAAACGATCGAAATTGATATTCCGGCTGGTGTAGAAGAAGGTATGCAATTATCCATGCGCGGGAAAGGAAACTCCGGCGCTAAAGGCGGACCTGCAGGGGATCTATTAATAAATATAGAAGAGAAAAAACATGATTCCCTTCAACGGGAAGGCATGAATGTAATTTATGAGTTGTTTTTAAATTTTGCAGATGCAGCTTTAGGAACCTCTGTTGAAGTGCCGGTAATAAATGGGAAAGTGAAAATGAAAGTACCGGCAGGAACACAAAGTGGTAAAATTTTTAGATTGAAAGGTAAAGGTTTGCCAGCCATTCAAAGTTATGGAAAGGGAGATCAATTAATTCATGTCAATATCTGGACACCGAAGAAGATCAATGATGATGAGAAAAAGCTTTTGGAGCAACTACGTGACATGCCTAATTTCAATCCACAACCAGATAAGGAAGACAAAGGGTTTTTTAATAAAATGAAAGACTTTTTTAGTTAGGTGCTGGTCAAATAATTAATTCCCGATTTTCTTCAAAAAGTGAAGGAATAACCGATTGATTAGGAGGTTTTTTGAGCTATTTGAAGAAATTAAAAGAGGGAATTTAATTTTTGACTAATACTAGAATAAGAAAAACAATCCTTTTAAAAGGAAAAAGAAAAAGCCGTGGTGAATATTTTCGCTGCGGCTTTTTACGTTAAGCAAATAGTTTTCACTAAAATTGCAGTCTTAAAACCACCTATCAATGAATCATTGCTTAAAGCTTCTGGTCTTTTTTTCTATCCTTTTTCTCTTTGGTTGCGGACCTAATTATATTTTCGATGAAGGACATGTTATTGAAAATGCAGAATGGACCTATCAGGATACGCTTAACTATAAAGTAGATATTCAGGATTCATTAAAAATATATAACCTGCTTTTGGATATTGAACATTCAACAGAGTTTTCTAATCAAAACATGTATGTAATGATTCATACCTTGTTTCCGACAGGCGAACGATTGAGTGAGCGAGTCTCGCTGGAAATTGCAAGTAAAGCGGGTGTATGGTTTGGTGACTGCGATAGCGAATGGTGTAATTTTACAATTCCTATTCAGCAAGGAGCATATTTTAATGCCACAGGAAAATATGTTTTTACCATAGAACAGTTTATGAGAGTCAATCCTTTACCAGGGATTAAAAGCATTGGATTGAAAATCGAAGATACAGGACAACAAAGATAGATGCTCCTGGTTTTCTACAAAAGTCTCCTGAAAATCCTTTGTTGATAGTATTTTCCTGCCTTTTTCTGGGATAAGATTTTGTAGAATTTTATAAGGTTTCCTCTGCTACCAATACTTATTTAACTTTTTATTAAAATTAAAAATACACCATTCAGGGTATAGCCACCGTTCTATAAATGTAATATATTTGTATTCAATCTTACAATATATATCTTTCCTTCCTGTTTCCTTTTAGATCCCTCCTTTACAATTTAACACATCCCTCACCAAAACTTACATCTACATGCTTAATTGGAAACGCGTACTTTGCGGCCTTGTATTTCTGTGTATACTTCAGACAGGGATGGCTCAAGATTATATTCTCCAAAAATTAGGAAAAGTTATTAGCACACCTCAATATGACGAAATTGCACCTTGTGTAAGCCGTGATGGTAAAACCTTATATTTTACTCGGATTGCTTATCCAAAATTCGAAAAAACTTTAGTAGAAGAAGGAAGAAATATTGAAAAATTAATGAAAGGTGACGAATATATAAATCGCCTTTCTGAGATATATACCATATTAGATGGTAAGCCAGTCAAAGATCCTGTGTCTTCTTCTTTTAACCAGGATATCTGGATCGCACATTCGGTTACGAATGAGTTTGATCTTTTAGAACACCCAACTTATCCGCTAAATAATGCATTGCCTAATAGTGTAAGTGCGCTAACTGCAAACGATGAACTAATCGTTTTAAATCAATTTGCGCCAAATGGAGGAATGAAAAAAGGTTTTTCATTATCTTCAAAAACGTCAAAATCAGAATGGCAATTTCCACAACCTATTGGAATCGACAAATACCATAATTCTGGCTCAGATGTTAATCTTACCATGAGTCGCGATGGAAAGGTCATGGTAATGGCTTTGGAAAGAGAGGATTCTTATGGAAAAACAGACTTGTATATTAGTCATTTAAAATCAGATGGTACCTGGACCTACCCAGAAAATTTAGGCCCAACCGTTAATACACCACATAGAGAATCGGCGCCGCATTTATCTGAGGATATGCTTTCTTTATACTACGCATCAGATAGAAATAGTCCAGGAAAAGGAAATGATATTTATGTGCAAACTCGGTTAGATGAAGAGTGGGCAGAATGGTGGACTGCAAAACGTTTTCCTTCGCCAATCAACTCAGAAGGAGAAGATAGTCATCCATATTTCAATGAAGCAACAGGGTACATGTATTTCACTTCTGATAGAAATGGAACAAGTGATATTTTTAGAATCCAAATTGCTGCACCAAAAGTACAAAAGCTGTTAGCAAGCAATATGAATTTTATTGACCTTTCTGTTGGTTCTTCTATTGAAATGAATAAAATATTTTTTGAAAAATCAACATCTGAGGTTCTGAAAAAATCATATAGACCAATGCATAAACTTTATATGGTTATGAAAGGTAGCCCAAGTTTAAGAATAAAAATTAGTGGTCATACCGATAATGTAGGAGATGAAAAATTATTATTCAAATTGTCAGAGGAACGAGCGATGGCGGTAAAGGATTATTTAGTGAACAAAAAAGGAATTGATGAATCAAGAGTTGAAGTGTATGGCTACGGAGGAACTAAACCATTAAATGATAATTCTAACGAAGACCTTCGAAAACGTAATCGTCGAGTTGAAATTAAAGTATTGAGTAATGAGATGATTTTGTTTACAGGGACAAAATAAAGAACGAACAAACGAACAAATATTTAAAAAGAGAAACAACATTTATAATCCAAGAGCATTGGATTAATTTGATAAATAAGAATTTTGTTATGTATAAATTTTATGGATAATTTTCAAGTTCTGGCAGGTAAAACTGTCAGAACTTTTTATCCCTAATTTTTTTCATTTATGTTAGAAATTAATCGCATTCATTCAGGTTTTTTAACCAGATAAATTCTTCCCCCTTTAAAAAATTGTACAATCATGAAAACATGGAGCTTACTCTTATGTATGGTGGCGCTGTTATTGGTGCAAGAAACGGAAGCCCAAGAGTATGTGCTGGAGAAATTGAATCATGAAATCAGTTCAGGACAATACCATGAGATTGCACCGTGTATCAGCAGTGATGGAAAAACGATGTATTTTACGAGGCTTGGCTTTCCCAAATTCGAAAAGACTTTAATAGAAGGTGGAAAAAATTTAAACGAATCATTAAGTCCCGAACTTTATTTTCGACATCTTTCTTCTATCTACTCTTTATTGGGAGGAAAAAATATTACGGACCCTGTTCGTTCCGCATTCAATCAGGATATCTGGATCGCACATTCTGTAGACAATGAATTTGATGTTTTAGAACATCCGAATTACCCTTTGAATAATGCCCTTCCGAATAGTGTGTGCGCCTTGACGCCAAAAGATGAGCCTGTGATTATTAATCAGTTTGCACCGGATGGTGGAATGAAAAAAGGCTTTTCGAAAGTACTAAAAGCAAAGGATGGTGGTTGGGCTTTTCCGGATCCTGTCGGAGTAGATCAATATCATAATTCCGGCTCGGATGTAAATTTGACGATTAGTAGTGATGGAAAAGTAATGATTATGTCTATGGAACGATCGGATAGTTATGGACAATCAGATTTATATATTAGTTATTTGAAAGGAGATGATTCCTGGACCTATCCAAAAAATATGGGCCGCGGAATAAATTCCCCTTATCGAGAATCTGCACCACATTTATCGAAAGATATGCAATCTATTTATTTTTCTTCAGATCGATCCTATCCCGGACGTGGTTGTGATATTTATTTTCAAGAAAAAATTTCAAGCGATTGGATGCGTTGGTCTGGACCTCGGAAATTTCGGTCTCCAATAAATTCTGATGGAGATGACAGTCATCCTTATTTTAATCAGGCGACAGGTTATTTATATTTTACTTCTGATAGGGATGGTACCTTTGATATTTTTAGAATCCAAATTAAAGAGCCACTTGTTATTACGATGCCTGTTGAACAAGAACAGCTGGTAGCAAGTAAACAGGAGATACCATTTGTGGTCGGATCGAAAATTGAGTTTTCAAAAATATACTTCGCTCAATCCAAATCTGATATTCTACACAAATCTTATCCTGAATTGCATCGTTTGTCTGTGTTATTAAAAAATAATCCAAGTTTGCTAATTCGGGTTGAAGGGCATACAGATAATGTTGGAGACAAAGCATTACTACTGCAATTGTCGGAAGAACGTGCAGAAGCGATCAAAGCCTTTTTGGTTGTAAAGAAAAATATTAACCCTTTGCGGATTAAAACGAAAGGCTATGGAGGAGCTAAACCTCTAAATGATAATTCCAACGAAAAATTAAGAAAACAAAATCGCCGAGTTGAGATTGAAGTGCTTGGGCGAATCAAAGAAAATACTGCACAGGCAGGAACACGTTAAGTGTTTTTAAGAATTATAGCTCGTTTCTACTTATTTAGTTTATCCTGTTTTTGATACGTTCAAAAACAGGATTTTTTTAATGTTTAAAAGCGTAAGTGCTTGATCGTTTTCGAACCATTGATCAATTGCTTGAGCGAGTCAATACCGATTTTTAAATGCTGATCAGCAAACTGCTGCGTCACGACTTTGTCACTCGCTTCTGTTTTTACTCCTTCCGGTACCATCGGCATATCAGAAACTAAAAGTAATGCTCCTGCTGGAATGTAGTTTTTAAAAGCTGCAACAAAAATGGTGGCTGTTTCCATATCAACGGCAATCGGGCGAAGTGTTTTTAAATACTTTTTAAAATCTTTCCGATGTTCCCAGACTCGTTTATTCGTCGTATAAATAGTGCCCGTCCAGTAATCCTGACCGTATTCTCGTATGGTTGTTGAAATTGCTTTTTGAAGTGCGAAAGCAGGAAGTGCAGGGACTTCCGCAGGCATATAATCATTAGATGTTCCTTCTCCGCGAATAGCGGCAATAGGTAAGATCAAATCTCCGACTTTATTTTTTTTGCTTTTTACGCCACCACATTTTCCTAAAAACAAACAAGCTTTTGGCTTAATAGCTGTGAGTAAATCAATGATGGTTCCGGCATTCGGGCTACCCATTCCAAAATTAATAATGGTAATGTTTTCAGCAGTAGCTGCCAACATTGAACGATCTTCCCCTGTTACTTTGACGTCATGCCATTCCGCAAATTTGTATACGTATTTACTAAAGTTGACCAGGATGATATAATCACCAAAATCTTCTAAAGCAGTACCCGTATATCTTGGGAGCCAGTTTTCTACAATTTCTTTTTTAGTCTTCATAAAGGAGAGGGTTGATATTAAAAAAATGAGGAGAAAAAGTCTTGAACTTTATTCCTCCTCATTTTAATCGTTAATTAACGAGTAAGATACATCGATCGATTTCGATCCAATTCTCTAAAGAAAGGATCTGTCGTGTCTTTTATAAAACGAATGGCTTCACCAGTAGACTTCATTTCAGGTCCAAGGTTTTTGTCCACATTCGGAAACTTGTCGAAAGAGAATACTGGAACTTTTATCGCATATCCTTCCAATTTCTTTTCAATCTTAAAGTCTTTCAGTTTATGCGTACCCATCATTACTTGTGTTGCAATCTTAAGGTATGGCACTTCATGTGCTTTTGCAATAAAAGGTGTTGTTCTTGACGCTCTTGGATTTGCTTCAATCACATAAACTTTCTCATCTTTTATAGCGAACTGAATATTTATTAAGCCTTTTATTTTTAAAGCAAATGCCAGACGTTTAGTATATTTCTTCATCTGGTCCAATACATTTTCCGATAAACTATAAGGCGGTAAAACCGCAGAGCTATCTCCGGAATGGATACCAGCAGGCTCAATGTGTTCCATGATCCCCATGATGTGTACATCCTCGCCATCACAAATCGCATCAATTTCTGCTTCTTTCGCTCGTTCTAAAAACTGATCAATCAATACTTTATTATCTGGAAGATGTTTGAAAATGCTTAATACATGACGTTCCAATTCATCATCATTTATAACGATCCGCATTCGCTGCCCTCCTAGTACATAAGATGGTCGAACGAGTACAGGGTAAGATACCCGATTGGCAATGTTCAAGGCTTCATCTGTATCATCTGCAACACCATATCTTGGATAAGGAATATCTAATTCTTTTAATAAATCAGAAAATCGTCCTCGGTCTTCGGCGAGATCCATTGCCTCATAACTTGAGCCAATAATTTTGATTCCGTGTTTACTAAACTTCTCCGCAAGTTTTATGGCTGTTTGTCCGCCTAGTTGAACAATGATACCTTCTGGTTTTTCTAAATCGATAATCTCTTTAATGTGTTCCCAATAAACAGGTTCAAAATATAGCTTATCAGCAACGTCAAAATCCGTTGAAACAGTTTCAGGATTACAATTAATCATGATCGATTCATAACCTGCATCTTTGATGGCCATTAAGCCGTGAACACAACAATAATCAAATTCGATTCCTTGACCAATTCGATTAGGTCCTGATCCCAGAACGATTATTTTTTTCTTATCAGATGGAATACTTTCGTTTTCTGAATCAAAGGTAGAATAGTAATAAGGCGTTTGTGCTTCAAATTCTGCAGCACAAGTATCTACCAGTTTATAGGTTCTTCGAATGTCTAGCGATTTTCGCTGGCGCGTCACTTCCTTTTCATTAATTCTTAATAACCAGGCGATTTGTGCATCTGAGTAACCAACTTCTTTTAATTCTCTAAAAAAGCCTTCCGGAATATCTTCTGCAACATTAAATTTCAAAAGACGCTCTTCCATTTTTACCAGGCGTTTTATCTGCTTGATAAACCAAGGGTCGATTAAGGTTAATTTGTGAACTGTCTTTTCCGGAACACCTAAACGAAGTGCATCTTTTAAACGATATATTCTATCATCGCTTACCTGCTCTAATCGATCCAAAATATCTGACGTTCTGATCCACTCTTTTTTATCGGCGCCGAGGCCCGTTCTATTATTTTCCTGAGATTGACAAGCTTTTTGAAGTGCTTCCAAAAAGTTACGACCAATTGCCATAACCTCACCAACGGATTTCATCTGAAGTCCGAGACGATGATCTGCACCATGGAATTTTGCAAAATTCCATCTTGGCATTTTTACAATTACATAATCTAATGTCGGCTCAAAATATGCGGAAGTCGTTTTAGTAATCTGATTTTTTAGTTCATCGAGATTGTAGCCTAATGCAAGCTTCGCCGCAATCTTTGCAATTGGATAACCTGTTGCTTTACTCGCTAAAGCAGAAGAACGAGAAACACGAGGATTGATTTCTATTACAATTAATTTTTCTGTTTCAGGATCTTGAGCGAACTGAACATTACAACCGCCAGCAAAATTCCCCATGGAGCGCATTAAGGTAATGGCTTGAGATCTCATCTCCTGATAGGCAGTGTCCGATAGGGTCATTGCAGGTGCCACTGTAATACTGTCACCGGTGTGAATTCCCATCGGGTCAAGGTTTTCTACCGTACAAATAATCACTACATTGTCATTGCTATCTCTTAGTAGCTCTAGTTCGAATTCTTTCCATCCCAGGACGGCTTTGTCTATCAAGACTTCATGGGTAGGTGAAGCATCGAGTCCTCTTCTAAGTGCTTCATCAAAATCTTCGGGCTTCATGACAAACCCTCCTCCTGTACCACCTAATGTGTAAGAAGGTCTGATAACTAGAGGGAAACCTATTTCTTGAGCAGCTTCCTTGCCTTCCAAAAACGAGTTGGCAATTTTCGAAGGAGCAGATCCAAGGTTTAGTGATGTACAATGATTTTTGAAGGCTTCTCTATTTTCTGCCAATTCGATTGCATCGAGATCGACGCCTACCATACGAACATTGTACTTTTTCCAGACACCTTGTTCTCCAGCTTCTATAGCCAGATTTAGTGCGGTCTGTCCTCCCATAGTAGGAAGTACTGCATCAATTTGTCGTTCTTCAAGAATCTGAATAAGACTATCTACGGTCAAAGGTAAAAGGTAAATATTATCAGCAGTAACCGGATCAGTCATGATCGTCGCCGGATTGGAATTAATTAGCGTGACTTCAATTCCCTCTTCTCGAAGTGATCGAGATGCCTGTGTTCCGGAATAATCAAATTCGCAAGCTTGACCAATAATGATCGGTCCGCTACCTATTATTAAAATGGACTTAATTGAATTGTCTTTTGGCATAGAATGCTTCTTTTAAACTTTCAAGCTCAAGGGGGGATTTGAGCTTTTAAGGAGGTTTATAGAATTTGACTGCAAAGATAGATTAAGGAAAGTAAAAAGAAGGGAATTAGAATAAGTTTTTTGACAGTGACTTAAAGGTTTTTAGTGTTATAAACCAATATTGTGAAGAAAACACAGAAATGTGATGGTCTAAATCTATTCAATGACTTCGATGTCCAGATTATTGGAGTAAAATTCTATTTCAGAAACTTTTGTAAGATTGCCTTCTTTCGTTTCTGTAAATTGCTTTTTAATGAGCATGAGTTTCCCTTTTCCAGTAGTAAGATTTTTCGTTTTTATTCGCGGAATAAAAACTTCTGGTTTTTGAGTTGGACCTTTCAGCTTAATAGGGAACGCTTTTTTTTGCTCATCCGTAAACAAAAGAACCATTTGCTGATCTTTATTTAATGCTTCACCTTTCCAATTAATCGTCATGCCCTCTTTTTTGTTAATGGTGCCTTCCTTGATTAAAAATTCTGTGATTGGATTCATTTTTAAAATGTGACTGGTCTGTTCAATTGGACCTCCGCGAAAATTGAATTCGTATTGATCCCGATATGGACCACGTTTTCTAAAATCATATCGGACGCCATAAGATTTTCCAAGGTTTTGAGGGCTTACTTTTTCACCTTCAAAAATCACTTCATCCAAAATAACGGGTACTGCCGTTTTGAGCGTGTCTCCTTTTTTAAAGGAAATCTCTGCCTTGAGTTCTTTTTCTGTTTGTAAATATCGGACATAAGATCTTACAAAAAAATGATCTTTTGAATTACTGATTTCAGCCTTTTTATCTGACTCGCAGGCAGATACGAATAGAATAAATATTGATAAGAAAGAAATGGTAAAAATTTTCATAATTAAGATTAGGCTAGCTACTTATAACAGAAATAAAACTATAAAAAATTGTTCAAATATAATGCTATTGATTGAAAACTAATCTGACTTGGATATTACCTTTGTAATGATTTTAAAATCTAATAAAAAAAGAAAGATGAAAAAAGCCTTAGTGACTGACGGTGTTGATCCTTTATTAATAGAAGGCTTGGAGGCAATGGGTTATGCCTGCGACTACCATCCTAAAATCAGTCTTGAAAAAACATTGGCCATGATAGAGCCTTATGAGGGCTTAATTATTAATAGTAAAATTTTAGTAGATCGGACTTTTTTGGATAAAGCAAGCAAATTGGAATTTATTGGACGACTAGGTTCAGGGATGGAAATTATTGATCAAAAGTATGCTGCCGAAAAAGGGGTGGCCGTGTTTAGTGCGCCAGAAGGAAATTGCAATGCTGTCGGAGAACATGCCCTGGGAATGCTTTTAGCATTAGCGAACCATTTTTTAAAAGCTGATCATCAGGTACGTAAAATGATATGGAACCGGGAAGAAAATCGAGGTTTCGAATTGAAAGGCAAGACCATTGGTCTTATTGGCTTCGGACATACGGGGAGTACTTTTGCCAAAAAGCTTGAAGGAATGGAAATGAATATTCTGGCTTATGATAAATATAAAGAAAATTACACACAAGATTTTCCTTATGTGCAGGAGACGAATATGGAGCAAATTTTTGCAGAAGCGGATATTATTAGCTTCCATCTGCCTCTTACACAGGAAGTTATCCATTTGGTCAATCAAGCATATATTGAAAAATGTAAAGATGGAGTTGTTTATATAAACACATCCAGAGGAAAAGTTATAGACACTAAAAGTCTCATTAAAGGCTTAGAATCCGGAAAAATCGGCGGAGCTTGTCTCGATGTTTTTGAAAATGAAAAACCAAAAACGTTTTCACAAGAAGAGGAGGAAACCTATCGAGAATTGTATGATTTTGAGAATGTCATCCTGACACCACACGTAGCAGGCTGGACTTTTCAATCAAAAAGTCGTTTAGCTGCTGTTCTATTGGATAAGATTGGTAAAGTCTTTAAAAATCAGCAATAAATTTAGTTATCTTTGTCACACCAGTGACGAAATGAATACGTTAAACCAAATTTAAAACCATTACCGATCCACAAATCTGTTTATCACACGTTATCTTATAACTAGATTTAAGCGAGTATTTATAATTTGGAAACCTGACTTATTTGGAAAATAAGGACTTGGAAACCCATCGTAAATGTATAACTTGCATTTAAGAAAGTTAATTACGGCTTTACAGGATTTGCTTTTCATTTCTTAACTATCACCGTTGAATTATATTAAATAACTGATTAGGTTATTTTGCTGATGTATGTTGGCGAGCTATTTTTGTGGTTTTTCCATTTAAAAATCAAGCTAGGTGACAATCAATTCATGCTATAAAGTATTCTGTATTTTCAAAAATAGAGAATGGCAAGAAGAGTTGAAATACATAAAACTTAAAATTCGAAAGAGGATTTTTGTGCTTTTAAGTAAATAAAAAATCTTACAAAGAGGATCTTTCAGGTCTTTTGTCGCATTTCATACCCTAAAAATGGAATGTCAAAATATAGACATGCAAGGGCTTATTTTCTTTGAAAAGAGGCTTTATTTTCTTAAAATTGTGCGTTAATCTTAATTCTGAATATATCGATGATTTATGCGCTGTTTAAAAATAAATCCTTTATTAATAGAGACTTGATTTTTAAACAATATTCAAATGTTCAAAAACAATATTGTATGACACGTATTTTACTACTCTCACTAAGCTTTTTATTGTTTGGTGTATCGTTAGTTGCACAAACTTCCATGTATGGAAAAATAACTGACGGTGAAACAGGTGAAGACCTGCTTTATGCAAACCTTGTCCTAAATAAAAATGGGGTTTTTGTGACTGGAGCGTCTACTGATTTTGAAGGAAACTATAGTATTCCTCTTGACCCAGGTACCTATGATGTAAAGGTTACTTATACTGGTTACCCGGAAAAATTAATTACTGGGGTGGTCATTAAGGCTGGCCAGGGGACAAAACTAGATATCCAGCTTGATGAAGGAATCAACCTTGATGAGGTTGTTGTCGTTGGTTATAAAGTGCCATTGATCGAACAGGATAATACTTCCACTGGTGGTACCATTACCAGTGAACAAATCAGAAACCTTCCTACTAAAAATATTTCTGCTCTGGCTGCAACAACAGCCGGTCTATCACAGGTGGATGAAGGAGATGCGGTAACCATCAAGGGATCCAGACCGGATGCTACCGATTACTATATTGATGGTATCCGTGTAAGTGGAAACCTGATTCCTCAATCGGAGATTGAACAGCTTCAGGTAATCACCGGAGGTATTCAAGCTCAATATGGTGATGTAACAGGTGGTATTATTTCAATTACTACAAAAGGTCCTTCTGGAAAATTCTCTGGAGGAGCAGAAATTGAAACATCAGAATACCTGGATGATTATGGCTATCGATTAGCATCACTAAATTTGAGTGGTCCTATTTTGAAAAAGAAAGGAGATGAAGGAAAACGAGATGGCGAGTCAATTATTGGATTCCGTTTTTCAGGTCAATATTTACGTCGATTAGACGATGACCCTGCTGCGACAGATATTTATGTACTTAAAGAATCGGCTCTAGCTAATTTAAGTGAAAATCCAGTAACTGCTATTGGAGGATCAAAGGTTCCTACTGCTGAGTTTTTAACCCAAGATGATATTCTAACTCAGGGTTTTAAGCCAAATGAAGAAAGTACAAGATATGATTTTACTGCTAAGCTGGATGCTCGGTTAAGTAAATCTATCGATATCACTTTTACAGGATCTTATAATAAAACAGAAAATCAATTCACTCCGGGTGGCTGGAGATTGATGAATACTCAGAATAATCCTACGGATTTTAATACTCGATATAGAGGTAATTTTCGATTTAGACATAGATTAGGAGGAAATGCGGTAGCTGTTGAAGATGATGGTGCAGCTAAAAAAGGTTCGCTTATTAGAAATGCGCAGTATACTCTTCAAATGGGTTATGAAAAAAGAACAGGAGAATTGTCGAATCCAACGCACGGAACAAATTACTTTGATTATGGATACATTGGTAGTTTTGACAGAGAATGGTTACCAACGACCTGGAATATGAGTGATTGGTCTGGAGCCTTAAGAGGTAATCCTCTTCAGGATCAAGGAATCGCACAATCAGATTATGGACCTCAATTTACAGGGTATACACCCGGTACTGTAAATCCTGGTTTAACAGCATATAATAATGTTGTAGATGTAGAAGACGAAAATGATTTTGTTGTGATCAATGGTCAATGGAATGAAAGTACCACTCAATCTATCTGGACAGGAATGTGGGCGAATGTAAACCAACAGTATAATTTTGCCAGAAAAATAGATCAGGACTTATATACCTTCAATGCAAATAGTTCTTTTGATTTCTTACCAGGTGGTTCTGAAAAAGGACGACATTCCATCCAGTTTGGAATTATCTATGAGCAAAGATTCAACAGTACACATCAACTTGCTCCTTTTGGTCTTTGGCAAGTAGCAAGACAACAAGTGAATCGTCAAATCTTAGGTATTGATACGACGAATATTATAGGTTCTTATGAAGTAACAGAAGGACCTTTAAGAAACGCAGTGTTTGCTCTTACTGGAGGTTTCGAGATACCTTTATTTGGAACTTTTGTTGATGCCAACTCTGTATCTGGCAACTCTTTTTGGAGAAACGTCAGAGATGTTACTGGACAATCTATCAATGATTTTGTAAATATTGATGCGCTAGATCCTTCTCAGCTTTCACTGGGAATGTTTTCTGCTCAAGAATTAAATGATGCGAATTCTTTGGTAGGGCTCAGTTATTTTGGTTATGATTATCTGGGACAAAAACTTGGAAACGATGTAACCTTTGAAGATTTCTTTTCCGCAAGAAATGAAGAAGGAATACGAACATTCCCTGTAGCCGTTAACCAGCCAATATATGCTGCAGCATATATTCAGGATAAATTTACATTCAAGGATATCATTTTTAGAGTTGGAGTACGAGTAGATCGATATGATGCGAATACTAAAGTATTGAAGGATCCTCTTTCTCTCTACGAAATTCAAACCGCAAGTGAGTTTCATGGTGGTAACTTACCTAATGGAGTTGGTGAAGATTATCTAGTTTATACAGAGAGTGCAACCTCCAATTCTGTGAAAGCATATCGACAAGGTGAAGACTGGTTTTTTGCAGATGGTTCTCCGGCGAATGATGGTAATGTGATTTTTGGTACAGGTGTGGTATTTCCAAAATTCACTCAAACAAATCCTAATATCAAAGATGAAGGTTTTGATATCAATTCTTCTTTCGAAGACTACGAACCACAGATTAATTGGATGCCACGTTTGGCTTTCTCTTTCCCTATATCAGATGCCGCTAACTTTTTTGCACACTATGATATCCTAGTACAGCGACCACCTTCTGGTTCTTTGGCAACAGCATTAGACTATTTCTATTTTCCAGAACGTCCGGATGTTAATAATCCAAATCTAAGACCAGAACGAACCATAGATTATGAGGTAGGATTCCAGCAAAAACTTTCGAATAGTTCAGCGATTAAAATTGCTGCATATTATAAAGAAATGCGAGATATGATCCAGGCAAGAGCTTACTTATATGTGCCTCTTGTAAATCAATACCAGACTACTGATAATCAGGATTTCGGTACTGTAAAAGGGTTTACTTTTCAATATGACCTTAGAAGAACGAACAATATTATGGTAACGGCAAACTATACATTACAGTTTGCAGATGGAACGGGTTCAAGTGCAACTTCTGGTAGAGGTTTATTGTCAAGAGGTAATCTAAGAACATTAACACCTCTTAGCTTTGATGAAAGACACCGAATTGTTACAACGATTGATTACCGATACGGTTCTGGAAAATTATATAATGGACCACAATTATTCGGGAAAAATATATTTGCAAATGCAGGATTAAACTTACAGACTGTTGCAGTATCAGGACGACCTTATACCGCTACAACGCTTCCTCTTCAATTTGGAGGAGCAGGTAGACAAGGTCAGTTAAATGGTGCGCGATTGCCTTGGAATTTTACGTTGAATTTAAGAGTAGACAAGTCTTTCAACTTGGCTAAACCGGAGTCAACTAGACGACTAGGGTTAAATGTTTATTTGAGGGTACAGAATCTATTAGATCAAAGAAATGTTTTAGGCGTTTATTCTGCGACGGGATCTGTGACTAGCGATGGATTTTTGAATTCATCAAATGGACAAGAAACTCTTGATCAGTTAATTTCGCAAGGAAGAAGTATTGAATCTTTTCTTCTTTCATATCAAGCGAGAGAATTGAATCCTGATTTATTCAGCTTACCAAGAAGAATCTATGTAGGTGCTGAATTTACGTTCTAAGTTTTTGAAAAAGATAATTTTAAAAATAGTTTAAAAGAAATAATCATGCGTTACTTTAAATGTTTTATAATCTGTTTGCTTTGCCTGGGCTTGATTCCAGATACAAATGCACATATTAACCCAGACATGCAAAATGGGGTATCTGCAGATCAGACTGCTGCATCAAAACGTGAAGATTGTGCTGGTGCTACTGCTCAGATTGATATGGAGGTGAATAATGTACGAGCACGTTTACGTGTCGGTGGTGATATTTGGTGGGACGGTAGTGGAGAAGGTTTATATGTTGTCCCAAAACCACCAGAGGGTTCAAGTATTAACCCAGTTTCTTCTTTATTTGCTGGAGCGGTTTGGCTTGGAGGACTTGATCCAGGAGGGAGTTTGAAACTTGCTGCACAAACCTATGGAGGTACGGATAATGCCGATTTCTTTCCTGGGCCATTAACAACAACGGGTACCGTTGGAAAAGATACTTGTGCAAACTGGGATCGTTTTTTCACCGTGTCAGGTGCAAACATTGATCAACACATTGCTTTATGGAGAAAAATAGTGGATGAAGGCGGAGACGAAATAGATCTTGAAGATATTCCTGAAGATATTCTTGGATGGCCAGCTAATGGAAATCCTTTCTTTTTTCAAATAAACTTATTTGATCTTCCGCTTCGTCCAATACAAGGTATGGCACCGTTTGCGGATGATAATGCTAATGGAATATACGAACCTCATTTAGGAGATTACCCGATTATTGAGATTCGTGGTTGCGAAGAAAAAACACCGCAATACGGAGATGAAATGATTTTTTGGGTATATAATGATGCAGGAAATATTCATGAGCAAACAGGAGGACTTCCACTTCAAATGGAAGTACAAGTGGAAGCTTTTGGTTATGCAACCAATGATGAAGTGAATGATATGACTTTCTATCGTTACAAATTAATCAACTGGGCAATTGAGTCTGTTGATAGTACATACTTTGCAATGTGGATAGATCCGGATTTAGGATGCCATTTAGATGATTATGTTGGTTGTGATACTGCATTAAGTTTAATGTATGTTTATAATTCAGATGCCTTAGATGGAGAAGCAAGTTGTAATGATTGTCAGGGTGTTAATACCTATTGCGAGGAAATTCCAATTCTGGGAGTGGATTACTTTAGAGGACCTCTAGGACCAAAAGTATTTCTTAATGGTGTAGATGGCTCAGATGGACTTCGAAATCCTATTATTGGAGAACCAAGAGATACAACTGTTGAACTTGGGATGACTGCCTTTACTTATTATAATAATGGAGGAAACAATCCTCCCCCTCCTCCGGGAACAACGGATCCGGGATCTGCACAACAGTATTATAATTACCTTTCTGGATCATGGACAGATGGAACACGGTTTACTTTTGGAGGTGATGGCTATAATCCAAACAGTACAGAATTTATCGATTATGCATTTACGGAGCCGCCAAACGATATCAATGGATGGTCAATGGCTACACAAGGACTTGCTGATGGAGATCGCCGTACGATTCAGGCTTCTGGTCCTTTTCGATTGGATCCGAGTGCTAAAAATGAGTTGATTATTGGAGTAGTATGGATACCGGACGTAGATCACCCATCACCATCAATCAAGCGATTACAAACCGCAGATGAGGTAGCTCAGGCTTTGTTCGATAATTGTTTTGATATTACAGATGGACCAGATGCTCCAGATGTATGCTTTATTGAATTAGATGAAGAGATTATTATTACACTTTCTAATGAAGTTACTTCAAACAACTTTGAAGAAAGATATTCTGAAATTGATTTACGTGCACCTGCTGGTCTTCCAGAGGACGAGAAATCATACAAATTTGAAGGCTATAAAGTTTTCCAGTTGGCATCACCTAATATTGGAGATTTTGATAATCCGGATGAAGCAAGATTAATTTACCAGGTAGATATAAAGAACGATGTATCGACGGTTTATAATTGGGTGCCTTCTGAAGTGAATAACCCAATTCCTGGTGGAGAAATTATTTTTGTTCCAGTTGAAGAAGTGGTTGGAAATAATGAAGGTGTTCGACATACTTTTGAAGTAAATACAGATCAATTTGCATTGGGAGATCAAAAAATGATTAACCATAAAAAGTATTATTTCTCTGTACTAGCTTATGGATATAATAACTGGCAACCGTTTGATAATACTTCCGCAACAGGACAAAAAACACCATACTTAGAAGGTCGTCGAAATATTGGACCTGTAAGTGGCGTAGATGGTTACACCGTTATTCCTCGACCGATTGTTGATCGCAAGCTCAATGCAAGTTATGGAGATGGAGCAATTATTACTCGTCATGAAGGTGTTGGAGTTGGAGGCGGGTTCTTAGATGTATCTGATGAAACTAGAGAAGCAATGAGAACAGGTACAACTGAAGGAAAAATCACTTATTTATCAGGAGCCGGACCGATTGAAGTAAAAGTCTATAATCCATTGGATGTTATTGATGGAAATTTTGAGTTGACTTTTGAAGATGAAAATAATGACGATGATTTAGATGATGAAATTAGATGGAGATTGAAAAAGGAGAATGATGAATCTGTTGATATTTTATCGGCAGAAACCATAGAACAATTAAATGAACAGACACTTGCAGAATTCGGTTTTTCTATTGCAATAGCTCAGACAGATGATGCTGGTGATAATGCAGATAAATCGAATGGAGCAATTGGATTTGATTTACAATATCAAGATTCTGAAGGTCCTGAATGGATGCAATCAATACCATCTGCAGGACTACCTTTCAACTATGTTGGTGGAACTAATTTGGCATCTTCAGGAGATGAAGATAGAGGATTAACAGATATCGCTTCTGGAACATTTTACCCTTATAGAGTTTTAGATATCAGTCTGGATGAAGAAATTAATTTTGGTTTAGGATTGATTTCACCTGCTTGGGTAGCCAATGGAAATA
>CAYXQH010000008.1:0-6196 GCA_964467425.1 uncultured Saprospiraceae bacterium | reverse complement strand
GATGCTTCAACATTGACTGGTCGAGATATGATGTGGAATCCAAGTAGCGAAGTTGTTTATGCAGAGTTGGCTAACCCTCCTAGTGTATATGCATTTACTGGAGGTGGACAGCATTTTATTTATGTTTCTGATACTGAATATGATGAAGGTGAAGAATTTAGAGAGAAACTATCTTCTACAAGTACACTGACAAGAGCATCAGCGATTGGAACAATCAAATGGGCTGGATGGCCATTGTTGGATCAAGAAGCAGAGTTGTTGTCTTATAGAGATGGAATTATTCCGAATGATGTTTTGATCAAATTGAGAGTTGATAATCCTTATAAAGAAGCTATAGGTACTGGTGAGAATAATGGATTGAATAAATACCTCTTTTCATTTGATGGAGTTGAGCCTGATTTTGTAGATACAGATGAAGAAAAAGAAACACAACTAGATGCAATCAATGTAGTTCCGAATCCTTACTATGGATACTCTGCATATGAAACGAGTCAGTTTACAAACACGGTTAAGATTACAAACTTACCTTCGAAATGTACAGTAAGTATCTTTACTCTGGATGGTAAATTTGTTCGCCAATATGTAAGAAATGAAGACAGAGAATTTAAAGATGCTGATTTTGCTCCGGTACTTCGGGATCAAATAACTCCAGCGCTAGAATGGGATCTTAACAACGATAAAGGAATTCCTGTATCAAGTGGCGTTTATTTGATCCATGTAAGTGCAGAAGGTTTAGGTGAACGAGTGATTAAATGGTTTGGTGTTGCACGTCAATTTGACCCAACAGGACTATAAAATATAAATAAACATGTAGTCGGGGTTTTCTCCGACTACATTCATTTAAAATGATATAAAAATAAAGATAAAATGAATAAATATTTATCCATCTTTTTTATCCTCATGCTTTGTCTTGGCACAGTTGCTTTAGAAGCTGGTAATCCTGATCGACAGGGAGAGGCTGGTGCAGCACAGTTGCTACTCAATCCATGGGCTAGAACAGCAGGACTACATACGATGACGACTTCTTATGCATCAGGTGTAGAATCTATGCGGATCAACCCGGCAGGTGTTGTTAGAATTAATAAATCTGAATTTTTAATAGCGAATACTCGTTACCTTGAAGGTACAGACGTCACACTAAACGCATTTGGACTTGCAACGAAAATAGGTAAAAATGGCGCATTAGGTGTTAGTATTATGGCTGTTGATATGGGCGATATCGCCGTAACGACAACAGATCAACCAGAAGGAACTGGAGCATCGTTTTCGCCTTCACTTTTCAATTTAGGCTTAAGCTATTCACATATGTTCGAGAATAAAGTTTCTGTAGGAATCACTACGCGAATGGTTTCTGAATCGACAGCAGATATTTCTGCTTTTGGATTGGCAATCGATGCAGGTGTGCAATACGTTACAGGACCACAGGATAATTTCAAATTCGGAATTTCTCTTAGAAATATTGGAACACCGATGAAATTTACTGGGCAAGGTTTATCACAACAAGCTGCAAACCCAGGATTTCAGTTAAGTTATGACTTAACTTATTTTCAGCGATCACAACAATTTGAATTACCTTCAGTTTTGAACCTTGGAGGGTCTTATGATTTTATTGTTAATCCTAAAAATAGAGTTACGGTTTTGGGTAACTTTACCTCTAACTCGTTTTCGCAAGATGAACTAGGAGCAGGTGTAGAATACTCGTTTAACAATATGGTCATGCTGCGTGGAGCATATAAGTATACCTTAGGTACTTCAATAGATCAAGAATTTAGATCACCTATTTATACTGGTGTAAGTGCTGGTGTTTCTGTAGAAGTGCCATTAAGAAAAGATGCTGATGGTAAATTTGGGATTGATTATGCTTACCGCCATAGCCGTATTTGGAACGGTACGCACAATATTTCAGTACGATTTAGCTTCTAATCTGAATCCGACGATAAAAAGATATTTTAAGTGTATTATTATAATATGACTTAAAAGCCCTATATTTGGTATAGTTTTTAACAAGAACGTTTCTATCTGAACAGATAGAAACGTTCTTGGCTTATATAAGCAAAAGGGCATTGCGTATTTATTTCGCCTGTTTTTATTAAAAATAAAGTGATTTTACTGCCTCTTGGTTAACAGAAATCAACGCAAGCTTTCTGTTTTATTTAAAATTCCGAGCGATATTTGGTTTAGAAGAACGTCTCTTATAGAGACACAAAATACCTGACGCTTTATATACGGGATTAAAGAGAATTAGATTATTTATTGAACACTACAAAAATTTTTAATTATGTCAGACATCGTTTACTTAACAAAAGAAGGCTACGATAGACTGAATGCTGAATTGGATGAATTGAAATCAACGGAGCGCCAGAAAATTGCTGCAGCTATTGCTGAGGCTAGAGAAAAAGGAGACTTATCAGAGAATGCAGAATACAAAGCAGCAAAAGATGAACAAGGAATGTTAGAGCTCAAAATTAATACGTTGGAAACTAAATTAGCTGTCGCAAAAATTTTAGACACTACTAATATAGATACTTCCAAAGTTACTCTGTTGACAAAAGTGACGATTCGAAATGTAGCTAATAAAAAAGAACTGACCTATACCCTGGTTCCTGAAGCAGAGTCTAATCTGAAAGAGAAAAAAATTGCATCCAACTCTCCTGTTGGAAAAGGCTTGATTGGTAAAAAAGTTGGTGAAGTTGCTGAAGTTCAAACGCCAAGAGGAACAATCAAATTTGAAGTGATGAATATTACGATCTAAAAAATGGCAAGTATTTTTACAAAAATAGTAAATGGAGAAATCCCTTGCCACAAGGTTGCAGAATCCACAAAGTATCTGGCTTTTTTAGATATCAATCCTTTAGTAGAAGGACATACATTGGTCATTCCAAAAGAAGAAGTCGATTATATCTTTGATTTGAAAGATGAATTGCTGGGTGGTTTAATGGTCTTTAGCAAACAAATTGCGAAAGCTATTGAAAAAACCTTTCCTTGTGAAAGAGTTGGTGTCACCGTAATTGGATTAGAAGTGCCGCATGCACATGTTCACTTAATTCCAATGCAGACGATGGCAGATATTAGTTTTCAAAATCCAAAAATGAAAATCTCGCACGAAGATTTGGCAGAGATTGCTGCTCAGATCAGAAATAACCTGTAAGACATAGCTTATTTTTTTACCCGATCTGGATTATTCTTGGCAAAGCTATCCCAGCTATTGTATTTTTTTCCTCCGGATAAAACATTGGAAGATTGAAAATGATGACAGACAGCAGTTGCTAATGCATCGGTAGCATCAAGTGTTTGTTTATCAAGTTTCGTATTCAAAATAGTTTCCAACATAGCAGCAACCTGTTCTTTTGAAGAATTTCCACTTCCAGTTACAGACTGCTTGATCTTTTTAGGAGCGTATTCTGTCACTTCAATATCCTTCGTGATACCAGCTGCAATAGCTACACCTTGAGCACGACCAAGTTTGAGCATGGATTGAACATTCTTCCCATAGAAAGGGGCTTCGATAGCCATCTCATTAGGTGAGGTTGAACCAATTATTTCCTGAATGCGTTCGAAAATCTTTTTTAATTTTAACTGCTGTGATTCCAGATGCTTCATTTTTACTACGCCTATTTTGACCAGCTGAATCTTATTTTTTTCCACCTGAATAATAGCATAGCCCAAGAAATTAGTCCCGGGATCAACACCCAGTATGCGTTTTGATTTCGACATTAAAACAAAGATAGGATTATTTTAAATGCTTAGACTTAAGTAGTTCGTAAAAATTGTAAGTATAAAACAGTCCTGATTATTTTTATATAGTTTAATTTTACAAACTACTTAACATCCCCGATTATAAATTTATTTATCTTGGCAGCCTGTAAGAGGTAGATTAAACATACGCTAATACTATAAACCATAAAATATATTGGGCAAGGTCCGAAACAATCGATTCGCAAATTTTAGCATTAAAATACTAATAGGAGTATTGCTATGTTGGGTATTGTACAAACAGGTATTTGCAAAGGATAATGTCGATCAAATTTGGGCACTTTTTTTACAAAATTTACAAGAGCAACCGCTAGGATGGCTGATTGCTGTTCTTCTATTAATGCCAGTCAATTGGTTATTCGAAAACCTAAAGTGGCGAGTATTGATAAAAGAAATTGAATACTTATCATTTTGGAAATCACAGGCAGCTATTTTTGCGGGGGTTACTTTTAGTATTTTTACGCCAAATCGAGTTGGAGAATACGGTGGTCGCGTTCTTTTTGTTAAAGCAGAAAATAATTGGAAAGTAGTGGTTGCTACTTTGGTTGGAAGCTACAGTCAGCTCTTAGCTATTTTGGGTTTTGGCGTAATCGGCTTTGGTGTTTTTATGTCGAATCATTTAGCGCTTGATCCTTTAGTTTGGCGAACCATTTTGTTTTTAAGCATTGCGCTGGTTGGGATTATGTTGTTTTGTTTTTACAATATTAATCTGGTTATTCCCCTTGCTAAGAAAATTCCTTATGCATATAAATTTAAAAAAATTGTCAAGGATGTCAATGTCCTTCGGGGTTATGACACAAAGGTTTTAAGTCAGGCTTTAGGCTTCGCAGCTTTACGTTATCTAGTTTATAGCATCCAATACTTTCTGATTCTTCGCTACTTTGGAATAGATATCGGCGTCTTGGAAGGGATCACAGGCATTGCAACTATTTATTTATTTCAAACCAGTATTCCATTGCCTCCATTGATGGGGCTGGTGGCTCGAGGAGAATTAGCCATTTTTATATGGAGTAATTTTAGTGAAAATGAAATCAGTATACTAGCGGCTACTTTTGTTTTGTGGATTATCAATATTATTATCCCCTCTTTGATCGGCACAATATTTATCAGTAATGTCAATATCTTAAAATCCCTGGGATTCGGGAAAAAGAAAAAACGGAGCAAGTAAATAAACAAGTTTTTATTAATCACCTGAATACCTGAATTTGTAACTTAGAAGAAGACTGCCAGTCTAAAAAGTAAAGCGGTTCATCTAAATGCAAAGAACTTAGAAAGCTTTATTGATGAGCTTTTTCTATTTTTATAAAAAAATAAAATATGGGGCAGAAAATCTTAGCCGGACTTGGCATCATTGCGTTGGTTGTTGCTGTGTTTTACGGGACGAAGTTTTACTATTCTTATGGAGAGGTAAACTCAAAAGAACAATCAGAAGTTCTTTTAGAAAAGATAAAAACGGTAGCGAAACTAGTAACGGTAGAAGGTTATTTTTCCGAAGTTTATGCTTACGAAGATTATTGGCAGTATGATATTAGCCTTTTTAAAAAGCGCGCTTTAATTAGAGTTAAAGGAAAAGTATCGGTGGGGTATGATTTGACTAAAATGAAAATAGAAGCTTTGCCGAATCAAAAAACGCTAGTGATTAGTAATCTTCCCGATCCCGAAATTATTTCTATCGACCATGATCTGGATTATTATGATATAACAGAAGGAACGTTCAATTCTTTTTCAAAAGATGATTATAATAAAATGAATAAGAATGCGAAGCAAAAAATAAAAGACCAGGTAGATCATAGCGATATCAAATTAGCTGCTGAAAAACAAAGTAATGATATGCTCGAATTGATTCGTTTTATGGTTGAAGGTTCTGGGTGGAATCTGGTGTTTGAACCTCGAGGTGGATCAATTGATATCGATACATTGAAGCAATAGTAAAAAATGGAAGAACAAAAAAATACGCAACCGAACAATCCAATGCATGGCGTCAAATTAGTGGATGTTTTAGAGTTTTTAGAATCAGAATATGGTTGGGAAGCACTTTCTGATAAAATCCCGATTCGATGCTTTACCTTTGACCCTTCGATAAAGTCAAGTTTAAAGTTTTTAAGAAAAACTCCCTGGGCGCGTAAAAAAGTAGAAGATTTATATCTCCATACGATGTCAAAGAAATGATAAAAAACATCACCTATCAGGAATTAAAAGATTGGGAATTACAATCAAAAGAAATTCAATTGATTGATGTTCGGGAAGCTGATGAGCATGCAAGATTTAATATTGGAGGCATACTAATTCCTCTGTCTGATATTGTAAAAGAGCGAGCAAAAATAGCCTTAGATCGACCTGTTGTTTTTTATTGTAAAAGAGGAATTCGAAGCCAAATTGCTATCCAAAAACTCACTAAATTTTTCCCCGACGCAGACTTCTACAATCTCCAATCCGGAATCCT
>CAYXQH010000007.1:0-26597 GCA_964467425.1 uncultured Saprospiraceae bacterium | reverse complement strand
TTGGTTGGTGGTGAAGAATCTGGAGGATTAGCGGTTACTGGTCACATCCCGGAAAGAGATGGTATCTGGATCGGACTTTTGATTCTTGAATTCATGGCTAAAACCGGAAAGTCATTAAAGGAATTAATTGCAGATGTCTATGAATTAGTGGGTCCTTTCTCTTTCGACAGAGATGATTTACATATTAAAGAAGAACAAAAACAGGCAATCATCAACACCTGTAAAACGAGCCCTTATACACATCTTGGTTCTTATGAAGTTAAAAAGCTGGAAACAATCGACGGCTTTAAATTCTATATCAGTGATGATGAATGGGTAATGATTCGTCCTTCTGGAACAGAGCCGGTCTTAAGAGTTTATGCTCAAGCTCCAACAATGGAAGGCGTCAGAGCGCTTTTAGCCGCTACACATGAAACGCTTTCAGCGGTAAGTGTATAACGTTATAAATCATGTGTCATAAGTCATACATCATGGCTTATGGCACATGACTTATGACTTATGACTTATGTTTCCTCACCATTGCAACGTGTG
This sequence comes from uncultured Saprospiraceae bacterium, assembly GCA_964467425.1. Classification (GTDB taxonomy): domain Bacteria; phylum Bacteroidota; class Bacteroidia; order Chitinophagales; family Saprospiraceae; genus JAHDHW01. The sequence continues at coordinate 26,066 of CAYXQH010000007.1, read as the reverse complement.
GAATGCCATCCTCCAAATACTCCTCGCCTACCGGTTCAAATCCAAAAGATTCATAAAATCCGTTTAAATAAGTTTGTGCAGAAATTTTTATAGCCTCTCCAGGAAAGATACGCTCGGCTTCTATTAAAGCTTGTTGCATCAGCGCTTTTCCAGCTCCATCACGTCTCACCTTTTCAGCAGTAAGTACACGACCAATAGAAGGATAGTTTTGGTATGAAATACCTTTTGGCAATATTCGTAAATAGGCTACTAATTCCTTTTCACTATTCACACCCATAAGATGCCAGGACTCCTGATCTTTTCCATCAGCATCTAAATAAACACAATCCTGCTCTACCACGAATACAGCTTGCCGAAGGACCATCATTGCATATAGCTCCTCCAAAGAAAGCTCCTGAAATTTTTTACATACAAACGAAATCATCCCGAAAGATAAGAACATAATTCTTTCAATAAAAAAAGTGAAAAAGATTTATGTAATCCATGCATTTTTTGCATCCTTTATTTAAAGGTTTAAATAAAGAGCTACATTCAATATAGTCTATGTAGCTTTTTCTGAACCATTAAATGTACATTACAACATATATCCATAGCTATGAATTGGACCCATTACCTTAGAAAAACAATACTATTTTTTTTTGCAGGCTTAACTACCTTTGGGGTTTATGCACAGCCTTTATTGGAAAGTCGACAATCTAGTGCATTTACCTACATTTTTAAAATCAACGATCAGGAAGCTAAAAAAATATATACCAAAAAAAAGTGGCAGGTCGATCCTTCTTTTTTCCATACTTTAGTAGATTCCTTTCCAACTTATACTGAGTATACAGGCAAACTACCTAATGGACATTATTTAAAGACCTTTGCCGAAAAGGATAAACAGAAATTATCAATCACCACCGTTCAGGATTTCGAGGTGTTTATCTTTAATAACAATACGGATCTATGTATCCAGATTTATGATCTAAAAGGAAATTTAATTGATAATGCATCCGTAAAAATTCGCGGCAAGAAACTGCGTTTTAACAAAAAGACACAATCCTACCTCCACAAAAAATCTAATCAAAAAGGCCTGCTAAAAGTAACTTATAATGGTTTTACGGCTTACTCTAATCTAAGTCGGGCATATAATAATTCCTTTTTCAAAAGAGGTCTTCGAAAAGTCATTTATGGCAAACCGATCAGATATGTCTGGATGCCAGTACAATTCGTTGTACTACTTCCGATTGATGGCGTAAATTCTATTGTGAGAGGATGGCCGCAAGGTAGGATTTGGATGATCAAAGATTTCTTTGTGAAGGCTTATGAAAAAGTAGCTTGTTTGTTTGATGACTACTATTGCGATACGAATTACAAATTTGAAAATAAACATACCGGATATTTGGTATTCAATAAGCCCAAATACTTGCCGGGTGACACTGTGAAGTTTAAAGCCTTTTTGACAACTACAAAAGGAAAACCAGTCAAAAAAACAATAAAAGTAGTTTTACAAAACAGAGGAAAGGACATCGAACTCACGACACTAAAACCTTATAGAAAAGGAGCCTATGCCTATGAATTTTATTTGCATGATTCATTGAATCTTAAATTGGATAATAATTATGGGATCTCTTTACGATTAAAGACTTACAAAGAATACATCAATGCCTATTTTAAATATGAGGATTACGAATTAAAGAAGAATAAAATTGCAATACGCCTGGATGAGAAAGTACATTACAGAGGCAAAACCACTAATCTTTTTGTAAAAGGAACGGATGAGAATGACTTGAATCTATTAGACGCAAGATTAGAAGTCCTGCTCTCCCACCAAAACACGTTTAAATATTTCGACAAGAACGTTTTTATTCCGGATACGCTGCTGTTTCTGAAACAACGATTAGATCCTACAGATGAAACTAAAATCGTCTTATCGGACTCTATTTTTCCAAAAGCAAATTTTGAATATCATATTAGTGTTCGACTTTTAACATCAGATAATGAAGCAATCACTGAAAGCCAGAAAATGATTTATCTCTATGAATCGAAAAAAATTGATATTAAGCTCATTCAGGATTCTATCCATTTTGATTATTTAAAAGATGGGCAATCGGAAGCGAAGGAAATTATTGTAAAATCGATTGATAACTTTGGCAATGAAACGGAAGCCTACAAAGGTCTTGTCCCTTGCAACATTGAAATTAATCCATATTACTCAACATATAAAGTTGATACGGATAGTACCTCAAGTTATATTAATCTTTCACAAGAAAACTCACTACTCAAAATTTACTCCGAACGAACTAAAGACTCGGTTTATATTATTGCGGATAACCCACGAAAAATACCATTCCAGTATAATATTTATAAAAGGAACAAACAAAAATCACTCGGCTATACTGATTCATTAAAATACCTCCAACAAACAAATTCGAAACAAAATTACTTTTTGTCGATCCGCTATCTCTGGGGAGGAAAAGTGAAAGAAGAAAATTATGAAATTCCTTATGTAGATAAAAAACTAAACATTTCCGTTACTCAACCGAAGATTGTTTATCCAGGGCAAAAAACAAAAATTGATGTATTAGTAACGGACGCTGAAGGAGTGCCTGTTGAAGGCGTAGACCTGACTGCTTATTCTTATACCAGTAAATTCTATCATCCTGCTCCGGAAGTACCCTACCTGGGGAAGAAAAGGAAAAACAAAGTCCTGATCAATAATTTTAAATTCGACAGAATCGCAAAAAACAAACAGCCGGATCTACCATTAGATTTTGATCAATGGCGAAAACCTGCAAATTTAGAATCTATTGAATATTACAAATTCAATTATCCAAAAAATAGTATTTATCGATCGACATATTACCCTAAAGATTCTATCACACAGTTTGCACCTTTTGTTTTTTCTGATGGCAAGCCTACTCCAGTACATGTTATTTATGTTGACAATAAACCGATTTATTTCAGCTGGTCCACTAACACACAGGCTTATTCTTTTAAAATAGACAGTGGTTTTCACCAAATAAAAATCCGTACCAGTTTTCGGGAGATCATCATTGATAGTTTGTATTTCGAACCTAATAAAAAAACAATTTTTAGTGTAGATCAGGATTCGAAAAACCGACAAACTAAAACGAAAAAAGTTGAAGACAGATTAAGTGATGCTGAAAAGGCATACCTATATAAATATATCCTTCCTTACGAAAACAACTTCAAAGGACAATATGCATTTATCGAACAAGGCAAGGATATTCATTTTTTACAATCCCCCAATTCGTATAACAGTAATAATTTTGCAGGTCCCCTAGCTGGAAAAATGACTTTTCACCTTTTAGATAGTTTTTCCACCACCTTTCAGCATGAGCCTTTTCATGAATACTTATTTAAACAAGGCTTACTCAAAATGCGAACTATTGAGCGGCGAAAATATCCTGACTATTTACGTTATCAAACAAATCAAGGATTAAAAGACGAGGTTCAAACCTTGACAGGGTTGGAAAAACAATGGAACGAATATGTAGATTCAAAAAGGTATCTATCCGTACGATATATAAATCCAAATTCAACAATAACAGAAGAGGGAAGACTACATTTTAATATGCAGACTTTTAACACCTCTGTTAAAGAAAAACCCTTAAATATCTTAATCTTCAAAAACAATGACCCAGATTTTTTAAGAATTTATCCAGGAAGTTCGTCCACCATTCATGGATTAGAGAAAGGATATTATAAATTGATTTTTCTTTATCCGGATAAAAAATACCAAGTCGAAGATTCATTAAACATTAAAGTGAATGGTCTAAATTATTTTGCTTTTGACAAACCTCTTATCCTCCAAAAAGATTCTTTTAGTATCAAGGTGAATCAAATCATCGAAGAAAATTTATTTAAGCCAAAGGCTTTTGAATTTGACGCAAAGCAAGAAATGAATCGTATTCAAAATCAACATCGTGAAAAATTTAAATTCTCTGGCGTTGGGAAAATTATCGACGGTTATATAGTAGATGCAGATGGGGAAACTTTGATTGGTGCGAGTGTTCTCATCAAAGGAACCAGCTATGGAGCAGTAACCGATATTGACGGCTATTATTCGATCACTGTACCGCCTGGCTATAATACTTTAGTAGTTTCCTATACCGGATATTCAACAACAGAACATGAAATCGGATATTCTAACAACTTAAGTATTACGCTCGATGAAAGCGCTACCATGTTGAATGAAGTCGTGGTAGTAGGGTATGGCGTTCAGAAAAAATCTAGTGTCGCAGGTAGCGTCACAACGCTTACTACTGGAAATCTCATGGGAGAAATTCCTGGCGTAAATGGGCAGGCTTTAACTGGGAAAGCAGCAGGGATCATAATTACTCCTAGTAGTGGGAATAATCAAGGGGTCACCAATATAATGGTTAGAGGAATGAGTAACACTTTTGAAAACACTCCTTTATACATTATCGATGGAAAGGTATTTACGGGTGATATCAATGAACTATCCTCTGAAGACATTGAAAACATTGAAATACTAAAAGATGCAAGTGCAGTAACGATCTACGGATCAAGAGGAGTTAATGGTGTTGTCATTATTTCAACGAAACCGGGATCATTTAAATCTACGCAGCAAATTTCAAAAGCTACAGAACATGAAGATCTTTTTTATGAATCTGCCAGTCAGTCTAATTCAATTCGTGATAACTTCTCGGACTATGCATTCTGGCAACCTAGTTTAATCACCAATAAGGATGGTATAGCCAGTTTTGAAGCGGTATTCCCCGACGATATCACCAGTTGGAAAACTCAATATTTGGCCATGAATGGCAAACGACAATCGGGTCAAACAAGCGGTATTATAAAATCTTATAAACCACTTATGGCACAACTAGCATTACCTCGATTTTTAGTGCAAGGTGATACGACTTATGCCATTGGAAAAGCACTGAACTATTTACCAGATTCCACGGAAGTGGAGACTAAGTTTGAAATTAATGGCTCCACTATTTCTAATGATATAAGGTATTGTAGTACCGCATTGATCGATACGGCAACTATTGTAGCTTCTATAGATTCATTAGCAATAAAATACTACCTGGAAGCAGCAGATGATTATATGGATGGAGAAAAAAGAATTATCCCTGTTTTCCAAAGGGGACTGGAAAAAACCAAAGGTGCCTTTTATAATCTGGAAAAAGATACTGCTTATTCCTTGCAGTTTGACGCAAATCTTGGGGAGGTTACGCTGTACGCGAGAGCAGACATACTTCATGTTGTTGACGATGAAATTCAAAATTTAATAAACTACAAATATGCCTGCAATGAACAATTAGCTTCAAAACTCAAAGCTTTGGTAGCAGCAAAATCGATCGCCAAATATCGCAATGAAAAGTTTAAGCATGACAAAAAGGTAGAAAAGATCATTAGGCAATTAAAGAAAAATCAAAATGAAATCGGCTTATGGGGTTGGTGGAAAAAATCAAAAGAAAATCTTTGGATTAGCCTACATGTATTAGAGGCATTATTCCAGGCAGAAGAAAAGGGTTACAACATTGCTCTTAACAAAAATCAGATTACAGACTTATTGATCTGGGAAATTGAAAGCTCAGAAGATTTTAATAATAATTTGAGAATGCTGAAGATTCTTATGCTCACTGATCGTAAAGCAAACTACAAAACGCAGGTTGCTAAATTAGAAAAAGTAATGGGCACGTCTTTAAATGACCTACTGCATATTATTGACTTGAAACAGCAGGTTGACCTCAGTTATGACTTGGATACTCTTGAGCATTTTAAAAAAACCAGCATACTAGGAAACACCTATTATTCCGATAAAAATCAAACTACAAACCTTTTGAATAATAATTTGCAAAACACCCTCCTGGCGTATAAAGTTTTAAAAGCAGATTCCACCACAACTGAAAGCATGCTAGGTAATATAACAAATTATATTTTGGAAAATCGACGAAATGGTTATTGGAGAAACACCTTTGAATCCGCTCAGGTTATTGAAACCATATTGCAGGATGTATTAAACAAAAAAACAATTTTAGCTAAACCTAGTTTATTACTAAGGGGAGACATTGACAGGGTCGTAAATAAATTTCCGTTCGAGTTAAAAGTAGACCCCAATAAAACAATCGAGATCATTAAGTCGGGAGATTATCCGGTTTATTTTACAAGCTATCAGAAATACTGGGATACCCGACCAGCTTCAAAAACTGGTGATTTTGACGTTTCTACCAATTTTGAAAATGCATTGACGAACGCACTAATTGCTGGAAAGGAGACAAAACTCATCACGAAGGTAACCGTCAAAAAAGACGCTGAATACGTAATGATCAATATTCCGATTCCTGGTGGTTGTTCTTATGCAAGCAAAGACAATAATTTCAGAAACGAAGTACATCGGGAGTATTTTAAAAATGAAACTACTATTTTTTGCAGGAATTTGCCAGCAGGAGAATATAGCTTTGAAGTAGATTTAATTCCAAGATATTCTGGAACCTATACTGTCAATCCGGCAAAAGTAGAATTGATGTATTTCCCAACTTTCAATGCTAATAATGAAATAAAATTAGTTAACATTCATAATTAGCATTTGATAAAACAGTATCAGATAAATTTGTAGCAAAACAAAAAAGCCTAACTACTTTCGTAGTTAAGCTTTTTGAATTGTTCTAAAAAGGTTTGAATATCTTTAATATTTATATTTTCGAAACAAATGAATCTTCTTCCTCACATCGCATCCATTCTGGAACAGGATCACCGCCCTCTGAAATCATTTCTATAGATCCATCATCTAATGCATTAAATTTCCAAATATGGACTTTACCCTTTCCACTAATATATGATCCAAATCTCAGGACATACTGAACTTCCCAGCCTTTCTCAATTCTAGTGATATTAATATCATTTCCTCCAATCTCCGGTACTCCTAAATCAATAGAACTCACCCCTTCAACATTATAAAATTCATTAGCAAGGGCTGCCATGTTTAATGGTTCTTTTGATCGAATAGTAATCGCATCTTTAGTATCATTCCATTGAATGTGTTTTTCAATAACTAGATCATAGTCATCTAACAAACCATTGATTTCCTCATTATCCGTTTCGCTGATTCCATCTCTCAAAGGCGCTGCCCAATCCACTTCTCGATCAAAAATAATTACTAAATGATCAATAGAAGGATTTGGAAAGGTATGAACATTGCAATCAGCAATTGACTTGGCAATTTCATTATCCGTATAAATAGTTGTTAAAACATTATAAATGTTTTCAATATTATCGCGAGGGATGTCGATATTTAAATATCTTAAATCTTCTTTTTGAGATTCCATCCGTAAAGCCAATCTTGCAGCATCTCTTTTGAACTTACGCGTTAGCTTTTTAGGAATTGCTTCCCGCGCTTCTTTGTTCTTCTTTATTTTAGCCGATTCTTCTTTTTTATCTTCATCTACATTACTTACAACCATTGCCAAGTCTTCTTGAGCGAATGAAAACATCGACAAGGACATGAACAAGACTAACAAAGACATTCTTTTAAGCAGATTAAATTTCATTTGTTGAATGATTATTAATTTAAAACTATTGGAATTACAAGCAAAGATTGAACCCCAAATTCAAAAAATGTGACACCAATTAAAGGTCTTAAACCTAATAAAACCTCCATTAAATGGCCTAAAGTTATGTATGTTGTGACTTTGGCATTTTTAAGCTTAACAGATATTTAACTGATAATAAATGCCTTAGAAAGGTTATGAAGTGTACTTTTTTAAATAGATGTACTAATCTATATACGTTATAAAGCAAAAAGGTTGCCGTTTTTAGGATTACGGTTACTTTGGCTAGAACTCATAACACTTTACACGCTTACCTCCTCTTCCACCACCACTACCGAGATTTAATCCGAGGTCGAAAGGATTTACCCGAATAGCAAAGTAAATATCAGAGCCTGTAAAGTCAGAACGCCCAATATAACTAGTCAGATTCTCTGTACCAATAGAAATAAAACCTAATCGAACAGCTGCACCTATTCTTAATCTATTGTAATTATAAAGACTAATTGGAAGCGCTGCACTTAACCATCTGTGTTCAAACCTTGGCGTAAACGCCAACATATTACCTCGTTTTACAGCATTGCTTTGATAAGGGATACGTTGAATAAGTGTAGCATTGACATATACATTAGGAACGACTTGATAATCTGCTTGTAAACTCAAGGCTCCAGGTAGCCAGATGCCAAAATTCCGTTTTTGCAAGGATAAAGAAGAGTCACCTAAGGATTGAGCACTTAATAATTCTGTAACGCTTACAGCATCTGTAAGGTCGGTATAATCTTTTGTTGGAATAAGATAAGGCTGATCCGTTAGTATTCTGTGACTTTGTGCATTTTTGGTGAAATTAATTTTGCCAATATCCAAAAGGGCTGCGCCAAACTTCCATTGATAAGGTCCTTCATATCCGTCAATCGTTGCAACCACTCCTAAGTCAAACCCTACTCCACTCCCATTTCGATCAATAGATACATCATCTGTAGAAGTATTTGCATTTGCTATCGTCAGACCATATTCAAAATCAGAATTTGAAAAAGAAAGCGTATCCTCCGGAAATTGTGCTAGATCAAAAGCTTCATTGCTATTAAAAAAGAAACCTTCATAGCCGTTTAAAAATTTGATGGAGACACCGATATCCAAGAAACCAGAAGTAGTTTCTATTCGTTTAGCATAATTTACACCTATTTCGCTCCAAATTAATCCCGCAGTAATAGCAGGATCCACTTCAAACTCCTCCCTAAAAGGTGTCCGATCAAAATAGTTGAAATTTAAATTCTCTGGTATTCTTTGAGCACTAAAAGCAGTTCTCAGATTAGTAAAAACGCCAAAACTATGGCCGCTTTCCAGCTTTACCATAAAGGAAGGTCCAAGTATGGTAGCACTACTATTTATATACGTTTTCCGATCATTATCGAAAAAGTCGATAATTAAGGTATTCGCAGGATATTGATTTTCATTCGTATAATTATTCGAAACATCTACTTCTGGCAAGAGTTGAAGAATATCAGAAACATTGGTCTGATAAATAAATCCGTAGTTTGATTCTCCAAACACTCCTAAGCCTGCGAGGTTTATATCCCAACTAAAGGAACCACTCAAGTTATTAGCTGGATTTAATGGTAAACTATTCACTCCTGCAAACGTTTCCAGACGAAGACCTAATTGTTCTTGTGCTTTAGATTTGTTTGCGATAGATAATGTAAAAAGTAAAATAAAAACAGCTCCTAAGTATCTCATTTACAACGTTCTGTTTGTCTTAAAATAAAAATGCTTTTTTGAAAGTAGCGTGGTTTTTGAAATGCTTTTTTCTGGCCTTTAAGTATACGTAATGAATGCTCTTTTTATTGTCGGCCGATACCGAATAGGTCAAAAATTTTTGGCAAAAAAATAAGGAGTCCAACAATTGCGGCGGCTATAGCTATCAAAAGGACTGCAGCGGCAGCAACATCTTTTGTTTTTCCTGCAAGCTCATGATAATCTGGTGAAACTAAGTCTGTCAAATATTCAATAGAGGTATTAAATGCTTCTGCACTTAAAACCATGCCTATTGCAAAAATAACAACACACCATTCCCAGGTTTGGATACTAAAGAAAAAACCCATAGCTACAGCAAAAACGGCTGCAATAAGATGGATAATGACATTAGGTTCAGACTTTACAAATAGGTAGATTCCTTTAAAGGCAAACTTGAAGCTTTCAATTCGCTTTTTGAGCATGTTGATGCGAAGGTTATTAAAGCGAGGAGTAATTAGGATTAAATTGATAAGACCCTCTAACCCCTAAATGCCCAATAACGGGATGTTCCATATCTTCAAAATGAGTACATTCTAATTGCTTTGAATAAAATATGTGATCAGAAGGTAATTGAAAGATAGAAAATGATCCATTAGAAGTAGGAAAAAATCCACGTCGGCTATCATTTAATTTTGAAACAGCGCGAAAATCCTGAATCTCATAAGACCAAGGAACCGCACTATAGTCTCCTATTGTAATAACCGGGCAAGCAGATTCATTAGAAAAAGCTGCGATTCGGCGCAAATGGCTTCGAAGTCTTTTATAATCACTTGTATAAAATGGTGGTAACGTATGAGACGTAATAAAGCAAACTTCTTTATCTGAGTTCGCCAAAGCTATCGTACCAACGATATTAGGAACATTTTCGCAGACAAAGGTATCAACATTATTAAGTGGATATTTCGAATAAACGGCTAAACCAAATGGGTCAAATCGAACAACCGTTTTCGAATGAGGATATTTTTCTGTTAAAGCTTCTTGCAAGACAATGTCCCAATCAGGAGTCACTTCTTGAAGAGAAATTAAATCTGCATCTGAACGCAGCACTTCATCTATCAAAAATTGATAATCGTCCGTAGAAGTAACATTATAATGAGCGATACTCAATGTTTCTTCATTCGTTGGAACAGCAAGTGCTAATTCACTATTAGTGGTGTATTTTAAAAACAAGCATAAGCCTGCACAACAGGCAAAGCTGGTAAACATTAGCTTAAAGTTCTTGAAACCAAGAAACATAAGACCTAGGGCTAAGTAGAACAGCATAATTTGAGCTGCAAACTGAGCACTAATTTTAAATATAAAAAAGTCCGGTGGAAATACACATACTAAGGCACCAATGATAAAAAGTGCGCTTAAAGAGTAGTGAATTTGTTTTAAATTTAACAGTCGGGTTACCATAATCTTCGACAAAGATAAAATTTTTTTTAATATGTCCAGAGATTTAAAGGTATTATTTAGGTATTGATCCTCAACGAAAACGATGCAAAATTAAGTGATTAGTAAGAATTTAGCAAGTATCTAATGTTTACTCTAGTTTAAATAATTGCTAAAATAAGGTATTGCCGTTTTTAATTGAGTTTTCCAGCGACGACACAAGTCTTTTTAACTTGTTCTACAGAACCATCAGACTTAAAAATTTCAATAAAAAGGATATAAATCCCCATTCTTGCTTTGACTCCTTCATCTGTATCGCCTACCCATTTAAACGTACCATTACTAGATAAAGTCACATTTTCAGCCAATCTTTTTATTAATCGTCCATTAGAGTCATAAAAACGAATGTTTGCGACCCATCCACTTTCAATAGTGTTATAATTAATCAATAAAAAGTCCTCAAATCCATCTCCATCAGGAGAAAGAGTGGTATTCGGTATATCAAAGGTGTTTTCGGAGATGGTAGAGTTTTCAAAAAACTGTGAATTTAGATACGTTGGGGTCGCATAGCCTGCCGTAGCAGCCGCAGATTGCCAGTTATTTTGATCCTGAGTAATTCCTGAGAAACTAATTCTTTCTAATGAAACGCCTTCCTCTGAATCTAAAAGTTGATTATGAAAACTAGAAGTATATTTAAGCTCATCGATTATTTTGGGTCCCAAAATATCCGGAACGAAAATAAGAACAGCGTCTTCTTTATCATCGTAGGAAGGTAAGCTATTCTGGAGGAGCGCATTTGGATTTTCAACGGTATAGGTTTCAAATATATTTTGTGGAAACGGCGTCAAGACAACATACGATTCTGGAAACAACAAATAGTCCGATTCCACTTCAATATTATTATCAATATCATTTCCATCAGCATCCCGATCCGCAATATTTAAATCTCCCACATTAAATACTTTATCCGATTTATTGTATAACTCAATAAATCGAACACCTCCAGTCTGTGGGTCATATAATACTTCATTGAGAATAATTTCATTTGCTTCAATAGCTTGTGGAATAGCAAATCTAGCTCGATTCTCTGTTCCAATTCCGTTGCCGATACAATCAGACAGAGTGGAGCCGATTACCACCTCATAGATTTGACTTGGATCAATAGGCGCAGTAAAAGTAAGAACGACGATACTAAATGGAGTTGATACTGTTGCTGAACTTATTGTCAGACCATCGACTGAATAATTATTGATATCTGTTGCGGTAATTTCATCTAAAGCTTTATCAAATGTCAATTTTAGTGTAGTAGAGGATAGCGGAATCGCTTGGATTAATTGTGGACTACGGTCATCAGACTGGAGATCATAAACTGAATTTTGTCGACCTGGAGTTCCACCACTCGGACCTATTGATGCACGCCAATTAGCTGCAAAAGTACATGGAGCATCTGGGTTAACTAATTCAATCGACCAACCTCCATCCGTTTTATCTGAATCCTGATACCAGCTTTTATCATAATCAATGGAATGAATACTTACTCCCATAGGATCAAGCAATTCGATGTCGTCTCCTTCATTACCTAATCCAATAAAGTTAGGAAATACTATAGTGTCACCTAAGACTCCAAAACCAGGAGCCCCTTGATCAGAAAGTATGACATAGGAATTTGGAAGCAATAAATGAAAAGGGAGTGTCACCATTTCAGTCGATCCGCTTTTCAAGACAAAATCTTCTAAGTTGATTGTTTTAGTACTTCTATTATAAAGTTCAACAAACTCCTTTTCCGGTAAACCAAAAGAAGGTGCGAAATCCGGATAAAACTCATTGATTAAAATGTCATACCGCTCGGCAGGTCCTGCCTCAAAGTACGTGAATTCAATAATCTGATCAACGACTTGATTTCCAGAGCAATCCGTTATTTGATTGTTTATAGCGAACCCTAATTCATAGGTTGTCTGATCCTGAAAAAAAGGAGCCGAAATAGTTAGTACCACTGTGTTTAAGTCTTCTTGCAAATCCGCACTGATCACTGCTCCAGTATTAGTAATTAGATAAGATGAAATATCTTCTGCTGACAGCCCCATTGTTTCATTAAAATAAACGATACATTGATTATCAGCTATAGCAACAACATCTACTAAAAGAGGCGGCGTTACATCTGGTATATTTTCAAAAACAGAATTTTCCTCCCCTGGTGTTCCTCCTAGTGCATTGTTTGTGGAAGCTCGCCAGTTAGAATTACCTTGACAATATAAATTAGGATTCACCAACTCCAAGGTCCAGCCACCGTCATCTTTATCATCATCCTGATATGTTTCAGTTGTAAAAGAGACTTGATGAATCTCTACCCCACTATTATCTCTCAAGCCAACATCATCACCAGAATCATTTAAAGCAAACAATCCAGCAACACCAAGTACATTTCCAAAACCTGAATAAGCAGCGACATCATCCGTATCGCAGATAATCACATAAGACTGTGGAGGAAAAATATAATCCGATAAGGTTTTAGTATTAGCCGCATCAAAAATTTCGAAGCCATTTAAATTTATGGCTTTATCACTTCGATTAAAAAGTTCAATAAATTCGGCATCAGGCAATGGCGATATTCCAGGATCTGGGTTAGCATAAAACTCATTGATCAAAATATCAAAAGGAGCAGCAGGTTCTAAAAAATAATAAACAAAGCTCTCATTATCCGTTGCCAACACATTATTGTTTAGATCAGCAACATTCATTGCTTCTATCGTATAATCTAAGCCACTCGTTAAAGTAGAAACAGTAAGTGTAACTTGAGATGGATCTATATTTAAACTTGCATTGCTAATGGTCGCTCCATTATCCAGCGAATAGTTACTAACTAATTCTGCACTTAATGGATCCAGTGGTTCATTAAATTGAAGCTGAATCGTCGTGCCATTCAAAGCCTCAGCACTTAACAAAGCAGGAGGCGTGACATCCTGTACAATAGGTCCAATCAGTACATCATCGAAAAAGAATTTATCACTTCTTGTTACGCCATAGTCGCATCGAAACCCAAAATAAGCTCCTTCGGTATAGGTAGCATCGTTAGCTGTTCCTTCCAATTGAAAATTAGTCCCTCCGCTATAATCTGCAAATAATTGCCAGTTCGCATTATTATCTCTCGTCACTCGTACTCTAACAGAAGGTGAGGAGGCAATTGCTCCTACTGTTCCACCCGTTACTAAAGCAGTACTGGTATTGTCTTGCCTTCGCAATTCAATGGCATCATCCCCTCCAGCACTACCTAGTCTTAAATAATAACCATTTAGCCCTGATTCAAAATCAGGAGAGTTTGAATTTAGATAAACTTTTAAAAAATTATCCCCCGAAGGATTAAAATCCATTCGAAAATAAAACTCCCAGGTCGTACTATCAGCAGTTGGAACAAGCGTATAAACAGACGTAACTGATTCTGCCGTATCCATGAGCTGTAATTCATTGGCCATATTGACGCCATAAAAATCCAAATCTCCGAACCAATCCGGGTTTATTGGAAAACTTTGATCATCAAAATCATCCTGAAACTGTGCATTCGCTGCCAAAATCAGCAGTAGAAAAACCGCTCCACAAAGGATTTTTTTCATTTCAAAATATTTAGATGAGGGACGGAATAAAATTATTTGTAAATGGAAACGTAAAAAATATGAATTTCTAAAGTTGTGATAAATTACCTTGAAAATATCAGAATCTAACATATGTCAGATTTTATTCTAAATCACCTGATACTTTTCAATTCAAAAATAGCAATAAAATGTAAATGCCTGTATCTTTGCCAACCCATTAACGTTAATATTCGCAAAGTGGAGATCATTTTACATAAATTTATTTTTGCATTAACCTAAAATTATTATAGATCATGAAAGTTGCTGTAGTTGGTGTTACCGGATTAGTAGGTACTGTTATGTGCCGAATTTTGGAAGAACGTAAGTTTCCAGTTACCGAATTCATTCCTGTTGCTTCGCCTCGTTCAATTGGAAAAGAGATAAAATTCAATGGTGAGCTACATAAAATCATTAGCATGCAGGACGCTATTGATTGCCAACCGGATATCGCTATTTTTTCTGCAGGTGGAGGTATCTCTAAAGAATGGGCCCCTCACTTTGCTGCAGTTGGAACAACTGTAGTAGATAATAGTAGTGCCTGGAGAATGGATACTGATAAAAAATTGGTTGTACCAGAAATAAATGCAACGGAATTATCATCAAAGGATAAAATTATTGCTAACCCAAATTGCAGTACGATTCAGATGGTACTAGCCCTGTTACCTATTCATAGAAAATATGGTATTGAACGTTTAGTTATTTCAACTTATCAAAGTGTAACGGGGACGGGTGTCGCAGCTGTTAAACAAATGGAAGATGAAAGAAACGGCATTGAAGGTGAAAAAGTTTATCCACATGTGATTGATAAAAACTGTTTGCCACATGGTGGGAACTTTGGAGAAAACGGTTACACATCAGAAGAAATGAAACTGGTGCATGAAACCAGAAAAATACTTGGAGATGATTCGATTCAGATTACAGCAACTGTTGTTAGAGTTCCTGTAGTCGGTGGACATTCTGAAGCGGTCAATGTAGAAACAAAAAAGCCGTTTGAATTAGCTGATATTATAAACGATCTGAAAGCTACTCCTGGTATTGAAGTCCAAGACGATCCCGCGAACAATGTATATCCAATGCCTTTACATGCACATGAAAAAGACGAAGTTTTTGTCGGACGAATTCGAAGAGATGTTTCCAGACCAAATGCTATAGACATGTGGGTCGTATCAGATAACCTACGAAAAGGCGCTGCAACCAATGCTGTTCAAATCGCAGAATATTTAGTACAGCATGATTTGGTAGGAATAAATACAGTAAATTCTTAGCCATCTATGCATGCGAGAAAAAAAGGCTAAAATTTGAGGTTTATACATCAAATGCCTATTTTTAAAAAACTAACTGATCTTTTTTTGATTGAAAATACTTATTTGCACCAGAATTTTGAGAATACCTTGTAAAAGAAAATTATTATAAACTCACAGTTAAAGACGATTTTTTACTAACGAAACTGAAATCTGTATTATGAAAACGAAGCTAGTACTTTGGGGTACCGATGCTAATGAAAAGAAAATTTTGATTGCTATCGGTTTACGCGCTCTTGAAAACAAAGTGGACATTTGGTCATTTCCAGAAAACATTGTAACGGAAGAATTTGAAAAAACCTTAATGGACAAATGGCGTAACGGCCAGGAAGTTGAATTTCCAGAAGGTAAAACGCATCAAGAACGCGAGCTTTCACTTACGGAAGGCATCTTGCCAGATGATATCAAAATCAATCGAGGTGATTTAGTACAACGTGCACAAACAGAGTGGCATTTTGCAGTACTCTCCGCAAAACTTAGTGAAGCTTATCAAACGGAATTTAATGACTTGAAAGAAAAAGTCGAACAACTTAGTGCTTATGATTCTGCTATTTGGGAATCGTTAAAAGTCTTTTGGAGCAAAGTTCAAACACAGGTTAGAGATAAGAATTTATTCCGTGAACATGCTGATTCTTTACGCGATGGCACGAATGACCTTTTTACAAAATTAAAATCATTAAGAAGTACGCTTGACGAAGAATATAATAAACTTTCCAAGGAGCATTTCGAAAACTTCAATTCTATTCTTGCTGCGATTGATAAACGGATTTCTGAAGGAATGAATCTTACAGTTATTTTCGAAGATCTTAAAACCCTTCAAAAAGATTTCAGAGAAACTAAATTCAATAAAGAACATCGTTCAAAAATATGGCAAAAAATTGATGATGCATTCAAATCCGTAAAAGAAAAACGATTTGGAAGTAATGCCTTCAATGAAAGTTCGCCAGTTGATCGTATTCAGCGTCGCTATGACGGCTTGATGAATGCTATTCAAAAAATGGAACGATCCATTAAAAGAGATAAAGATGATCTTGAATTTCAAAATAGAAAAATTGAAACTTCTGAAGGTCAATTAGAAGCACAGATTCGTCAGGCTAAAATCAAAATGATTGATGAACGTATTCGTTCTAAAGAAGAAAAGTTTAAAGACATGCTCAAGACTCAAAAAGAGTTAGAAGCAAAAATGGCTTCTTTAAAAGCGAAGGCGGCTAAACAAGAAGAAATTGATGCGGCTAAAAAAGCTGCTAAAGATAAAATTGCTTCTCAAATTAAAACTGCAGAAGGTTCTATTTCTGATGAGGATGCAGAAAAATTAAAGAAAGCAGCTGACGCCCTTAAAGGCAAAAAAGAAGCTCCTCCTAAAAAAGAGGAATCTATTCTTGGAACTATTGGCGTTGCGATGAGCGAAACCCTTGAAGATGTTGTAGATACGATCAAAGCAGTAGCTGAGGTAGTTGGAGATAAGATTGAGGACAAGGTAGAAGAGATCAAAGAAGATATGGCTAAAGCAAGTGAAAAAGCCAAGGAAGCTGCCAAAAGTGAAGAAGAAGAGTGATAAAAGATTGGGGTTGAACCTCTTAAGTTATAAAATAAAAAAGCAGCTGATTCGATTCGAATCAGCTGCTTTTTTATGGCTTGCAAAACTAAGCTGAAAGACTAATTAGTGAATAACAATTTTTTCAATCAAAATCCCATTATTCGTTCTTGCCTTTACAAAATAAAATCCAGCTGGTAATTTAGAAACGTCCATCGTAAATGTTTGTGTCATGGCAGAAGTATCTACGCTCTTAGCAATAACTTCTTTACCATCCAAGGTCACTATGCTCAATACAACGTTTTGATTATCATATGTTGTTAAAGACAAATTAACCTGATCATTCGTTGGATTCGGGAATACACTCATAGAAGCATTCGGATCGATCGGATCATTAACGCCAGTTTCTATTTCTTCTGTTTGGACAATCGTTCCTCGTCCTTCAGCTGAAGCACAGGCTTCGTCTCCTTGATCAGAAGTAACACAAGCCTCTTCATTATAATTGACCATATCCATTAGCTCAATAGCATCTACATACCAAAATCCATTTGCCGGTGCAGTATTATTATCAGAGGCAAAATGCCATCTCAAAAGAACATCTTGTCCGGCATAATCAGATAGGTCAACATAAGTTGCGCCGTATCCTCCACTGGTTCCATGAAACGTTTGAAAGTTTGGAATGACAAAAGTAATATATTGAATCACACCGGTGTATCCTCCTCTAAACATATCATCTCCTAATTGAAACCAATCATTTCCACCGTCGGTAGAAATTTCTACGACTCCTCCGTCTGCACCGGGTTCTGTATTATAGCTATGAAAAAACCGAAGGACTGGATTAGCTCCTACAACGGAAATTGGATTACTTGGCTTACCTAATTGCAAAACTTGTTGACTTTGTGATGCTATCGCATCAACATACCAAGAGGATTCTCCTTCATATGGATTGTCTTCAGAAACCTCCCATATATTCGGTGCACCTGCTGAAATTGGAGTTGGGAACCACAAATTGAAATCCACATTTTCTACATCATCGAAAAAATTACGCGTTGAAGTTAAGTTTGCGTCTGTCGTTAATTTATACGTAAATGTAATTTCATCTAGATACTCCATTGTTCCCAAATCAAAAGAAATAACGCCTCCACTTACCGAAACTGCCGCCTCTCCTAAAGAACAACTACCTCCAAGATAAATTGCTCCACCTGGAATATCCTCTGTCACTGTTACACCAGTAAGTGTCAAATCTCTATGGTTAGTCACTTTTATTGAAACATCAATATTAGCTCCTGCAGTAATAATGGGCGTAACATTTTTAGTAATTTTTAGTTCTTCTATACAAGTTGGTAGAGCATCAAAACTAACTACTTGATCCACGACACTTAAGGAAGATCCTTGTTCTGCATTGATACCACAACCTCTCCTCGCAAAAACATCCCAAATTAAGCAGGCATTTTCACCATTATAAAAAGCTGTATCCGCAGCTAAAATAGCATCTCTTCCATCGACAAACCCGGGAATACATGGCTGAAGTTTCATCCCCTCCATGACTAATTGAATTGTTCGATTGTTTCCACCATCGCCATGAATCTGATCATTATCAAAACCATGCTTTTCTACCATGGCCCAGTATAAGTCCCATAACATCAGCGCCCATATTTCTCCTACGGCATGTGTATCCGGATCAAAAGGCAGATCTCCATACGTCAATGAATTCGTATTCATATCGGTAGAATATGCAAATCTTCGGATTCCTTTTCCTTCTATGTTTTCACGCGTTACATAGGTTCCTATTCCTTTTCTTGAGTCTCCATTATCTCCAGGTTTAACAGTTGTCGCTAAAAAAAAGAAATCACTCCAGCCTTCTCCCATTGTTTCCTCTTCACTATTAAAAGGAAGGCAGAATACCGTACTAGGACCTCCGGTTAATCTATGTGAAATACCATGCGCATACTCATGTGCAATAATTCCATTATCAAAATCTCCATCAACAAAATCAGGGCCTGAATCAGGCTGCACAAGTGAAACTTCCAGTCCACTTCCTGCAAACTCGCGAAGAATATTACAATCTACTGCTCCAATAGATATTGTAGGAATTATTGGATCATCAATATCATCAACACCAGTCATCCCCATCGGGTCATCATCAAAATTACAAATGATTACAGCAATCGCCCCTGCGGCAGCGGCATTGGCCGTTTTTAATTCATAGGCACAGCCTCCCCGGTCAACCAAGGCAATCTTTCCTGCCAACTCCGAAGCATTCACGATCATATCGCAAGCGTCTGTAGAATATGGATTAAAAACAGCATCATCCACTTCTACTACTTCTCCATTAATTGGTATACCTGTAATTGATGGTCCATAATCAGCAACTCCTGTATTATAAATTCCTTCAAGAGATGCTGGCTCATTTACTTGTAACAGACCTTGTATCGCAAGATCATCATCCCATAAAAACATATTTGTTACACCTGCCTGCCCATCTACACGTGGAATGAATTGAGCATTATTAAATTCTCCTATGTCCGCTCCTGCTTGCGCACGAGCCTGGATCGCGTCATTTTCCAGTCCCCCATTTCCATAATTATTCATTTGATAATTTCCCGCTGCTTCATCAAACCCATAGGCATAACTAAAGTCATGCATGTAATTTTGCATATAGAACAAATTAATTGTTGCTGCATCCGCATTATCAATCGGTTCTCCATTTGGATCAAATGGGGCATCAAAGACCAAACTCATTCCACCATCGGGCTCTGGACTATCCGGAGATCCATTTAAATCTCTATCCAAATAAGCATGAACATTATTTCCTCTTGTAATGGTATACTCTGCTCCTGGCACCCCATCGGTATCATGCCACCCAAATGGTGAACCTAAAGAATCGTCTGGGTCTGTTACTAACGTATGTACGCCATCGTTCGGTGCATTTGCCGGAAGCGGAAACACCCTATAACTACCAGCCATTGCTGCATTCATTTCTACTTGAGCTTCCTTTACCGTAACAGATTTTGTTGTTTGTGTATTGATTTTACAATGTGCACCATGATGATGAACTTCTTGCTTCCCAAACGTACAATTCAGGACCATGCTTTGTTTGGCTAATATTTGATTGGTATTTGCATCTATTGAATAGTTCCACATTTCTGTAGCTTTACCTAAAGGTGCAATGGTTACATCCCACACTAAATGTAGTGTTCCATTAAGCTCACTGTACATCAACTCCGAAATCACGTTGCCGAAAGAAATCACATTTTCAGCATACGTGTATTTAGTGCCTTCTTCTACTTCCGTCCTTCTTGGTAATTCAGTTGAAATTACTAAATCATTTAAAATCGTTTGTAAGGCTTCATCGCTATTTATACTTGCAGCATTGGTATTAATTTGACTTTCAACATTCGATCGAAATCTTTTACCTACAAAGTTGACGGTCCCATCTTCCAAAATAGCAAGGTTAAGCATTGCTCTTTTGATTTTAAAACCATTCTTTCGTTGATTAAAATAGATATAAGTGGTGCCTGTTTTTTTATAGGAATACATATCTGTGATCACCATATCCTCAATATCTGCTTTCGTAAGATTCCAGATTTTATGATTCTCTTCAATATGCCTCAGCGCTATATCCAGTGGAGTCTGAGATTGAGACCAGCTATTAGTTCCTATTAATATGAATAGGATAGCCAAGGCCATTTTTGTAAATTTACTTTTCATATTCATGCGACTAATTATAATTTTTTATTCTTTTGAGTGCTTCTAGTTTGTAAAAATAGTGAAATTATTGTTCCCATCTTGTCATCTATTTTGCCCTAATTCTCATTTTCTAATGCATTTTATATGTTTGGATTAAAATAATGCTCTACTTTGTGGCATTTAATACTTTTTACTTTAGAGCATATTTAATCGCTTTTTACTAAAAATATACTTTATTTTCTATGAGGAAATCGTCAAAAAAGACAATGATTATTGGTCGTCATCCTGTGGTTGATGCTATTAACAATGGAAATACTTTTGATAAAATCATTCTCCAAAAAGGTATAGATCGTGATTTTGATCGTGCTATTAAAGATCTATGCAAAAAGTATGACATTCCTCTTCAAATTACTCCAAAGGAAAAATTAAATAGAATTTATAAAGGTCAACACCAGGGTGTTATTGGTTTTTTATCTTTGGTAAATTACTTTCGTCTTGATGATGTTTTACCAACAATCTATGAAAAATCAGAAACACCGCTTTTATTGATTCTTGATGGTATTACTGATGTTCGAAATTTTGGTTCTATTGCCCGTTCTGCCGAATGTTGTGGTGTTCATGCTATTGTAGTTCCTCAAAAAGGTTCTGCTCAAATTAATCCTGATGCAATAAAAGCATCAGCTGGTGCATTGACGAAGATGACCATTTGCCGAGAGCCAAGCATTTCTAAAGCAATTAACTCCCTTCAGCTCAATGGTATTTCTGTTTTCGCCAGTAATTTAGGATCAGACAAAATGATGTATGATATGGATTTCAATCTCCCAACCGCTTTGGTCATTGGGTCGGAAGGAGATGGTGTAAGTTCTGCTGTTCTAAAAAAAGCTGATCAGCAGTTTATCATTCCTCAGATAGGAACGACTGATTCCTTTAATGTCTCTGTTGCCTCTGGAATAATGTTATATGAAGTACTTCGCCAACGTGGCATGTAATCATTTCAATCAAATACTATCTTTCTATTCTTTAGGTTATCTTCTTTCATGTTATAAAGAAAAAAACTCCCACCCCAATATCTATTGGGATGTGGAGTTAGAATCAAAAAACAGCAGGATATGATTAGAGAGACTATCCGTATTTAGTTAGTATTTGACCTATAGAAACTAATGTTCCTATTTTAATTCTGGCTCTTCATTCTTCCTCATTAAACTTACCCAAGCCCAGTCAATCTTCGTTGAACTTTAAGAAGCTTTTGAACTTCTCCTATTTCAATAATAAAAGGGTCAAATTCTATATGATTATCAGATACTAATTTTAAATGGGTCCAATTATGATGTCGATCAAATCGTTTTTGTACTCTTTTCACCCATACAGATTGATTTGATACTACTGCATAAATTTCGTTATCGATCATTTCATTATGCGATTCCAGCGGCTTACAAATCACCATATCTCCGGATAAAATTGTTGGAGCCATACTGTCTCCATTAATATTGAATGCAACTAAATCTCCTATCACTCCAGGAATATGGAACCGCTCATTTTCTTCAATGAGATCTACACCTATGGTGTTACTTGCAAATGCCTCAACATTGGTGAACAATATATTTGGTGGAAAATTTATTCCTAAAGCCATTGCTAGTTTTTCTTCAGAGTCAGGTATTTTTTGTTCTCCAAATGGAAGACCTACACCTTGAAACATATAGCCTTCATTGACATTATAATTCGAACATAGCAATTTAGCCTGTTCGTAGGTAATCTTTCTTTTGCTCTGAAGGTAAAGGTCAATAATATGGCCTTTGGTCCCTAGCTTATATGCAAAAGCAGATTTACTTCTCGAACGATCACTTTTTACAATCTCTTCTTTTTTAACTAAAAGTTGAAAAATTTCGATAAACCTTCTGTTCAGTTCTTGTCTATTAATCTTGTGCATCAGAGGCATTTTTGAAATAGATTCTTCAATGATATTATTCCCTTGAATCTACACACAAGATAAAACAAAATATTTTTATTTCAAAATAAAAAAACAAAAAGTTTTAATTGTTTTGGTTTGTTTTAATCTTACAAAAATACTTGTCGCGTTAGACGTCGCTGATTCTTCTGATTACCCTATAAAGGCGAGTATGTTCATTAACTTCTTCTTCGAATGGGTCATATTCTAAATTATTAGCAGAGATCATTTTTAAAGCTGAAACTCGTCCTCTGCTATCTTCAATTTTTTGAACAAATTTTATCCATAAAGCACCACTACTCTTTACTGCATAAATCTCATTATCTCTAATCTCGTGTGCGCCGCTTATTTGTCTACAGATTAATATATCTCCACTCATGACGGCTGGCTCCATACTATTTCCATCAACTGGAAAAGCCACTAATCCGTTTCCACTTACTCCTGGTAAGGAAAAGAACTCACTTTCTTCTGAAGCAGAAGAACCTGCAGCTGATGCCGCTTCCCCTGATCCAGCAAAAGCTTCAACAGTAGTAAAAAGTATATTTCCAGTATTTACAGGAACTCCATCCTGGCTTGGTTTCGGTAGGTCAAAACCAAAAGGTGTCCCAATCCCATCAATCAGGAAAGCTTCATTAACACCATATATGTTGCAAATGGTTCGAGCATGCCGATAATCAATAACTCGCTTATCGTCTTTATTTAAAAAAGCTCGGATAATATGCCCATAACCTCTGTTTCCTAAAATTTTCTCAGCAAAATCACCAATTCCACGACCTCCGCGGTCATTCAATACAACATCCCCTCGTTCAACTAAAAGATTAAACACTTCGATAAATCTATCATTCAACTGAATTCTGTCGTCTCGGATCATAATAGTAGGTTTAAATATGTTTTAAAATATACCCGCAATTTAAAACAAATTATTTATACAAACAAATCGTTTTCTAATTTTTATTAAAAAAACATTTTATGTGATAATATTTATTTTAAGAATAGCAGAATAGAGAAAATTAATGGCGAGACATTTTCAATGTTTAAACAGATGTAAGTTAAATGATGTAAGGCAAACCAAAACCAATGATTTGATCGATAATAGTCCTAAATTAAAAGGGAGGTTTAATGTGCCAGGTAATTGGCTCTTTATCTTTTGGATTATTTTCTTTTTGCTTTAAAAAAAGAAGACATTAAGGTGCTGCATTCTTCATTCAGTATTCCAAACTCTACGGTAGTTTTAGGGTGTAAGAGTTCTTTTCCATATCGCATAAATCCTGATTTTTCCTCACTGGCACCATAAACCAACCGCCCAAGCTGCGCCCAGGCAAGTGCTCCAGCACACATTATACAGGGCTCAAGCGTAACAAATAAAGTGCAATCATGTAAATATTTATTTCCGAGATAAGTCGATGCAGCGCTCATAGCCATAATTTCTGCATGTGCAGTCACGTCAGTCAATTGTTCCGTACTATTATGCGCTCGAGCAATAATCTGATTATTACAAACCATTACTGCACCTACTGGCACTTCTCCTTTTTCATAAGCCTTTTGAGCTTCCAGGTAAGCTTGCTTCATAAAATAGGTGTCTGTAAATACTTCAATCATAAGTTATGTGGTTATGAAAAGTAGTCTTTCTTTTTCTATTAAGCTTAATTCTAGACTCTGTCTAAAAATTAATTTTCCAACAAAATAAAAAATAATCCTCGATTCGTTTTTCCTTTTTTCTAAAAATTATACCTTTGCGCATGGAAACAGTAAAAACACCAAAAGAAACTCTTCTTGGTAAATTTCTAGGAGAGGCATTAACCTACGACGACGTTCTGCTCGTCCCTGCTTATTCTGAAGTTCTCCCACGTGAAGTTGATATCAGTTCTCAGTTAACAACCGGCATTCGGTTGAACACTCCAATTGTATCTGCAGCAATGGATACGGTTACAGAAAACAAGTTAGCAATTGCCATTGCAAGACAAGGGGGAATTGGGATGATTCATAAAAATATGTCTATCGTTCAACAAGCCGAACAAGTCAGAAGTGTAAAACGTTCGGAAAGTGGGATGATCATTGATCCGGTTACGCTTACTAAGGATGCAAAAATCGGGGATGCTTTAGACTTGATGAAAAAATATAAAATTGGTGGAATTCCAATCATTGATTCCGACAACAAACTTATTGGTATCCTTACCAATCGTGATCTTCGTTTTGAAAACAGGCTTTCTCGTCCAGTTACTGAACTGATGACAGAGAAAAACCTCATTACGGCACCCGTTGGAACTACTCTTGAACAAGCTAAAGATATTCTTCAAAAGCATAAGATTGAAAAACTACCTGTGGTTGATGACGACCAAACCTTAGTAGGTCTGATTACCTATAAAGATATTATGAAGGTAGAAGACTATCCGAATTCCTGTAAAGATTCTTATGGTCGTCTTGTCGTTGGAGCAGCTGTGGGTGTTACCTCAGATATATTGGAGCGTGTTGATGCTTTGGTCAAAGTGGATGTAGATGTGGTTTGTATAGATACTGCTCATGGTCATTCTCGTGGTGTTTTAGATGTGATTAAACGAGTCAAATCTCAGTATCCTGATCTTCAGATCATTGGAGGAAATGTAGCTACTGGTGCAGGAGCAAAAGCTTTGGTTGATGCAGGTGTTGACGGCGTTAAAGTTGGGGTTGGTCCTGGAAGTATTTGTACAACCAGAATTGTAGCCGGTGTTGGTGTTCCTCAATTATATGCAATTTATGAAGCTGCAAAAGCCATTAAAAATACGGGCATTCCTATTATTGGAGATGGCGGGATTCGATACACCGGAGATATTCCAAAAGCTATTGCAGCTGGAGCAAGCACCATTATGGGTGGTTCTTTATTCGCAGGAGTAGAAGAGGCTCCTGGTGAAACGATTATTTATGATGGTCGAAAATTTAAAGTCTACCGAGGAATGGGATCGCTTGGAGCCATGCAGAAAGGTTCAAAGGATCGATACTTTCAGGATGTAGAAGATGATATTAAAAAATTAGTGCCGGAAGGTATAGAAGGTCGTGTACCTTTTAAAGGATCGCTTGCAGAAGTCATGGTTCAATATATCGGAGGACTCAGAGCAAGCATGGGCTATTGTGGCGCTGCTGATATAAGTAAATTACAAGGGGCTCAATTTGTAAAAATGTCTGGTGCAGGTATTCGTGAAAGTCATCCACATAATATCAAAATCACTAAAGAGGCTCCGAATTATAGTCCGAGGTAGTCAGGTAGTCAGGTAGTCAGGTAGTCAGGTAGTCAGGTAGTCAGGTAGT
>CAYXQH010000006.1:0-26632 GCA_964467425.1 uncultured Saprospiraceae bacterium | reverse complement strand
GGATATCGTATGCTATGCTATTCTGCATAGGCCCTCTAAATGCGCAATTCTCCAACGTTTCTGCCGCTGCAGATATAACGATGGTTCATGACGGAGAATCCATTAGTGAGTTCATGGATGTAGGTTCTGGTGTGGCGTGGTTAGATTATGATCAAGATGGTGATCAGGATCTTTATATGACCATGAGAGATGCTGCGAATTTTTTATATAGTAACGATGGTGATGGTACTTTTACTAATGTTGCCTCTGCAGCAGGAGCAGAAGATGCTGGTGGAGATGGAGCAGGCGTGTCCATAGCAGATTTTAATAATGATGGTTGGCCGGATATTTATTTAGCGAATGGAGATGAAGATGTTCTTTTAAAAAACAATGGAGATAATACCTTTTCAGATATAACCACATCTGCTAATTTAACGGGCACTGGAACAAGAAGAGGCACCTCTGCTGCATGGGGAGATTATGATGATGATGGCTATCTGGATTTATATGTTTCACATCATCGACCTGTAGGTACAGCAACATACCCGGATTCAATGGTTCAGGATTTTCTTTTCCATAATAATGGCAATGAAACATTCACAGATGTTTCTTCTATGCTTGGTCTTACAGATTTACAGGGTCATGGTTTTATTGGAGGTTGGACAGATTATGATAATGATGGTGATATGGATATTATCGTAGTTAATGATTGTATTCAAGAAGGTGTCGGAGGAGCGGCAGAGGGAACGAAAATTTTTAGGAATGATGGAGGAACAGATGGCGTAAGCAATTGGAACTTTACAGAAGTAGGTCATAGCATAGGGATCGTTGATCCTGACGATCCGACGATTAGTGATTGTCGAAATGGTATGGGTTTAGGTGTAGGAGATTTTAATAGAGACGGATGGATGGATTTTTATTATACCAATATTGGCCATGTGGTATTGTTCAAAAATGATGGCGACGGTACCTTCACTGATGTATCAAGCGCGTGTGAAGTTGAAACACAACAGCCGCATTATTTTTCCTGGGGAGCCAGTTTTATTGATTATGATATGGATGGTTATCAGGATATTATGACCGCAATTGGTTCACTAGATGTTCCTGCTGTTGCGAACCCTCAACCCAACATGTTATTTAAAAATGATGGTGACGAAACCTTTTCAGATGTTGCAGCTTCTTTGGGGATAGACGACAACAAAAAAACCAGACACATTGTTTATGCGGATTATGATAATGATGGTGATCCGGATTTTTTAGTATTTAACTACGGAGAGACGCCGATGTTAATGGAAAACGAAATCGATAATGACTACCATTATTTAATAGTGGATTTAGAAGGTGTTGATAGCAACAAAGATGGAATTGGTTCTAAACTGAAAATTACACTTCCCGATGGGACTATTCAGTACTTTGAAACACGTAGCGGTTCGAATCTTGGAGGAGGTGATGCTCTTTATGCTTACTTCGGATTAAAAGATAATGAAAGCATTACAGAACTTGAGATTACCTGGCCATCAGGGACTGTTCAAACCTTAAGTAATCTTGATGTGGATCAAACGATAGAAGTGACAGAAGACTCCGCATTACCAATAGAGTTGGCCAACTTTCAAGCCGTTCAAAAAGAAGCAGATGTGGTTTTAAACTGGACGACATTATCCGAAACTAGAAATGCTTTTTTTGCAATTGAAAGAAAAGGAGTCAATGGATCATTTGAAGAGATCGGACGAATCTTAGGTAATGGAACAAGTACAGAGAATTCTAACTATGAATTCATAGATACTAATCCGCTGCAAGGAGAAAATTATTATCGATTGCGTCAAATAGATCTTAATGGATCCTACTCTCTGAGTACTGTTAGATTAGTTGAGGTAGCCTATACAATTACTGAGATTAATATTGCTCCAAACCCAGTTCGATCAAATTCCTTTTCACTCTACTATAAAGGACCGGAAAAGAAATTGAATTACAGGATCTATGATCTTTTTGGAAAAACAGTTCGTATAGGGATGATTCAACACAATGCTTCTGTAGATATAAATACCACTGGATTACCAAATGGGATGTATGTTCTTAGGTTTTCTGGACAAAATATACAGCAATCAGAAAAGGTAATGATTGCACATTAACACAAAATAAAAAACAAAAACATTATGAAAATACAATTACTTATTAGGACAGTCACTTGTCTTTTTGCACTTGTTTGTATGGCAAGTATTCATGCTCAAACATTTACGGATGTTACGGTCACTGCCGGAATCATTGATCCTGATGGAACAAAACTTACACACGACGGTGCAAGCGCAACGGATGTAATGGGCTTAGGTTCTGGAGCAGCATGGTTTGATTATGATAACGATGGCGATCTGGATTTATATGTGACAATGAGAACAGGCGCAAATAAATTATACCAAAATAATGCAGGTTCTTCATTTACCGATGTAGCAGTTGCTGCAGGGGTTGCAGATCAAGGAGGAGATGGTGCAGGAGTCGTGGTCGGAGATATTGACAATGATGGAGACATGGATTTATTTCTGAATAATTGTCATCAAAATAAACTCTACGAAAATAGTGGAGCTCCGAATTATACATTTACAGATATAACAACGAGCTCTGGGCTAGGTGCTATTTTAGGAGATCGAAGAGGAACCTCCGCTTCTTTTGGGGATTACAATGAAGATGGTTATTTGGATATTTATGTTGCGCATCATTTTATGACGAATGGGACACAACTAGAGGCAGATCGGAAAGACTTTTTAATTTATAACAACACAGACAACACCTTTACGGATGTTTCGTCTTTACTCCCTTATAATGATCTTATCGGCTTTGGTTTTATTGGCGGCTGGACGGATTTTGATGAAGATGGTGATCTGGATATTATTGTAATAAACGATTGTGAACCTATCGGTTCTCAATATAATTTCCCAACCAAAGTTTTTAGAAATGATGGCGGAACAAATCCGGTTACTGGCTGGAATTTTACCGAGGTTGGAGTGTCTGTAGGAATTGATGATTGTCGAAATGGCATGGGCATCGCTATCGGAGATTATAATAGAGATGGCGACTTAGATGTGTTTTATACCAATATTGGAGATGTTGTTTTATTCGAAAGTGATGGAGATGGCACTTTTACAGATGCTACATCCGGGTCAGGGCTTGATATACAAAACACCTTAGATTATTCCTGGGGAACGACGTTTGTAGATTATGACCTTGATGGATACCAGGATATATTTGTCGCCTTAGGTGAACTTCATCATACGGAAATGGATGACCGTCCAAATCAAATGTTTAAAAATAATGGAGACGGAACATTCACTAATAATGCGAACGCCTTAGGAATTGATGATCCTCAAAAATCCAGAAATGGAATTTTTGGCGATTATGATGCAGATGGTGATCTGGATTTATTTTTGGTAAATTATAGCGGAGAGTTTTGTTTGTTTAGAAATGATGTTCCAGCTGCAAACCATCATTATTTACATGTTTATCCGGAAGGAGATGTATCAAATCTAGATGGTATCGGATCGAAGGTTAGAATCGTTCATGGATCACCAGCGATTAATCAAGTCTTTGAAGTTCGCAGTGGTTCTAATCTTGGAGGAGGAGAAGAGATCGGAGCATTCTTTGGATTAGGTACGGACACGACAGTGGATTCCGTTATTGTCACTTTTTTATCAGGAGAAGTTGTTGTTCAAACCAATGTAGGAGCGGATCAAAAATTAGTTATAAATGAAGCAGCACCTCTTGCTGTCGATTTAGTAAACTTTGATGCAAATAAAAAAGAGAAGGAAGTCTTATTAGAATGGACAACATTCTCAGAAACTGAAAACAAATCATTCGATATCGAAAGGAGTAATGACGGACGGAGTTTTGAATCTATTGGTTTTGTTTTGGGCGGTGGTACAACGGAGGAAGTCAGAAACTATAACTTTATAGATGAACGACCATTAGAAGGCGATAACTATTATAGATTGCTTCAAACAGATTATGATGGAAAAGAAACATTCAGCGAAATCCGAATGGTCGAATTTCCACTTGAAACAACCGAAATTGCAATCGCACCAAATCCGGTAACAAAAGGGATGTTTACCGTGAATTATTCAGGGGCTGAAGAAGAACTGAACATTGAATTATTTGATGTTTTTGGAAAACTTCTTCAAAGAGATCTTATTCAAAATAAAGAAACAAAAGAACTAAACGTTTCAAATTTACCGAATGGTCTATACGTCCTTAGGCTTTCAGGAAGATTAATACATCAATCAGAGAAAATGTTAATAAGCCAATAACAAATAGGCAGATCCGGGAAACTTTCGTTTCTCGGATCTTTTCCTTTTTTTATTCGATTTCTAAGCGATCTAAAATCTCATCTAACTCATCAAATGACTTAAAGCCAACCTTCTCTTCATCCCCTCCAAGGAGCACTAAGCCAAGTGGTTTTACTTGTTCTAAAAAAAGAAAAAGCATTTCGACCGAACTATTTATATTAAATAGGATTTTAGTATTCTGACAAAGGGTGCTTAGCATGGAGCGAGTCTCCTCAGATATATGCTGTAAGGAAAGATCATTTTTAGCTAAATCAAGGATAAAAATATCCACCCATTGAGATTGGGAATTAATAAACTCCTGAATTCCAGCAAGATCTTCATTTTCGATAACGACCTCTTTGATTATAGGAACACTAAGTGTTTTAAATAAAGCTTCCGTATCTGCAAACATACTAATTTGGACAGCGTCAATTTTCAAGTATTCCACAGCCATTTTGATCTCTTCAGGCGACTGAAGTCCAAATTCTAAAACAATTTTTGGTCCTTCAACCCATTCTTTAATAGCACTAATGAGTTGTGGAGAAACGGCTTGCTCCACGCCGGAATCTAGATTAAAACCTAACCAGGATGCTTCTCTTGCAGCAAAATAACGTGCATCTGTTAAATTAGTGATTTGACTTGCTTTGACAGGATATTTTAGCATAAAAAGTTAAAAAATGTTTGGTTTATAATAAAAAAAGTAAAATTTTATTCTAATAAAGGAACTTAATGGAGTTTTTTAATGTTTTGATTTATACCCCCTTCAAAATTTTCATAAAGGCATAATGTTTGCCCAATAAGTAATTAACACCATAATCCTCGATTTTACTACCACTTGATAAGTTTTACCGCTACAAAAGTAGTTTGGCAAAAGGATAAAAAAAATAAAGCTTCTTTTTATTTTGAGTTTTTTTATTCCTTTACGTCAACACTCAATAAAATAATAATGGGCAAAAAATCTTATCAAGAAGATGTATTTGAAGTTACCAAGCTAATTCCTTTTGGTAGAATCAGTACATACGGAGCTATCGCAAATTACCTTTCTCTTGGTTCTGCCAGGATGGTAGGATGGGCTTTAAATAAAAGCTTTAATTCGGAAGGTGTGCCAGCTCATCGGGTAGTTAACAGGAAAGGAGAGTTGTCAGGAAGAGTACATTTTCCTGCGCCAGGAATGATGCAAGCATTATTAGAAAATGAAGGTGTCATTGTTGAAAACCATGTTGTTAAGAACTTCAAAGAACTATTTTGGAACCCTACAGATGAACTCGACTAGTCATTATTGTAAAAAGGGGCAGGTGTTATTTTTTTACAACTAAAAATTAACAGGTGCCTCAGGAAAAAAGATTGTTATGAAGAACACAACAGTAGGTGTTTTCCTAGTGGTGGTAATTACTTCGCTATTTTGGGGAACGAACGCAACAGAAACAGATGTAATTTACTGGTCACCAAGTTATAAATTAACATGGAATGACTTTGAAGGAAGCCCCAATTATCAACATGATTATAAAGATGTCTCCGCTATTACCTTTTCTGGAATAGTTGATTATCGAGGCTGCGAAAACGAAAAGATTATTTATAAAATCAAATCGTATTTCGAAAAGAAAAACTCTTGGGTGAAAATGTCTGGTAGAAATAGCCATACACTCGAACACGAACAAATCCATTTTGATATCACGGAATTATATGCACGTAAACTTCGAAAAGCATTATCAGAACGGTCTTTTGCTTGCGGACAAGAAGAAGCTTTCGAAGCTTTTATAGAAGAGTTTTTAAAAGATTGGCAAAAAATGCAGGAAGATTATGATGTAGAAACTGGATATAGTAACATTCATACTCAACAACATGATTGGGAAAGACGTGTTAAAGAACAAATGAAATTGTTTGAAGACTATAAGAGCGAGTAAATTTTTATTCGTTTTTAATGATAGCCTAAAATCTTTAAAAAGCTGGTAGCAAGATTCGTTCTTGTTACCAGCTTTTTGCATTATCTTGGTGTTATACTTTATTTTAAACATACTCTTAGTACAATATTTAAAGAGCAAAAATCATTATTGAATAAAAAACGAATCATGAATATTAAAACATTACTTCTAAGTTTTCTTGTTTTGACCCTTACAGTATTTAGCTTATCGGCTCAATCGCCAGTCGGTATTTGGAAAACAATTGATGACAATACCAAAGAAGCAAAATCGCATGTTGAAGTTTATGAGCAAAATGGAAAACTATATGCCAAAGTTGTGAAATTACTTTTAAAGCCAGCAGATACGAAATGTGATAAATGTAGTGGCGATAAAAAAAATAAACCTGTTGTGGGGATGGTCATTTTAGAAAACTTAAAACCAGTAAAAGACTATTGGGGGAAAGGTACGATTATGGATCCTGAAAACGGAAAAGAGTATGGCTGTTCTATTTGGTTTGAAGATGGAAAAACAAGTGAGTTAAAAGTTAGAGGAAAACATTGGACCGGTTTATATAGAACACAAACCTGGTATAAAGTCAAGTAATGAAAAGCGGTTTTTGGTATTAGGGTTTCAGATAAACCGAACACCTAATACCAAAAACCGAATACCGTTTTACTTACTGTTTAGAAAACTTCTTCGAAAGAATGCCATGCCGCATTTTAGCTTTCACAAAATAGATTCCCGAAGCCCAGTCTGAAATATCAATCTCATAAGAACCTTGATCACCACTTCCTTTTTTATGATATAGAAGTTGTCCGCTACTATTCAAGATGACTATTTCAAAATCACGCCCAGGTTCTATATTTCCAAGTTGAATATTTATATAATCATTAGCCGGGTTTGGATAAACATCCAGACTGTTTTTAATTTCAGCATTCAAATTATTAGTACTAACAATCGTAGTAGTGTCCATGGACGTAATCGAATCCAAAGGATAAGACATAATTGATCGGGCATACGTTCCGGCGACAAGTTCATTTTTAACGTCATTAAAAGCTAAGTCTAATACCGTAATAGTAGGCATATTAACACCCAGCCTTTCCCATTCTGTTCCCTGATCAACAGTACCGTAAACACCTCCATCCGTAGCAACGAAAAGAATAGAGTCTCCAAAGTCAGGATAAACTAATAATTGATTAATAGCTAAATCCGGGAGATTCGAAGAGATGGATTCCCAGCTATTACCACGATCTTCCGATCTAAAAATTCGCGGAGAGAAATCATTATCTCGGTAACCAGAATAGGTAACGTAAACTACATCTTCCTCTGATGAAGAAGGATATACATCTGTAACGTACATATCTGGAAGCGAAGCAGATATAGAAACCCAATCAAATGATCCTTCGTCTTTTCTCCAAACATTCCCATCACCTGTTCCAACATAAAGCAAACCTTCTAAAAGAGGTGATTCATTGATTGCTGTAATATTATGAGAACGATGCGCTTCTTCTGTACCATCAGTAAGGTCGTCGCTTATAGGAAACCAAAAAGGAAAAATCCCATCACCTTGATAAACGCGGTAAGTACCGGTGTATAATGTTTCACGATTATGAGGACTTATAAAATAAGGCATGTCCCAGTTACGGCGATCTTGTGGATCAATACCATCCGTTGCTAAATTAAAATCAAACCCACCATCCAGGGTCAACATAATATTACCTCTTTGGTATTCAGCGAAAAATCGTAAGGGGTCGTCTGGGTCGAACGCCATTTGAAAACCATCACCTCCGAAAATTCTTGCCCATTCATTAATACCATCCACATTCCCTCCTGTTGAGCCATTATCTTGTGCTCCACCATAATAGAAATCAGAATTATGAGGATTATGAGCAACCCGATAAAATTGTGTGGTTGGAATGTTTTCAATATCCTCCCACTCATCAGTGCTCAAATCGGATTTATATAGACCTCCATCTGTTGCTAATACAATAGATCCAGAAGGCGTAAAAACAAGATCGTGTTTATCCGCATGCACCTCATACCACCACCATTGAGGAGCAGCTCTTTCCCACCATTGTCCACCATTCGTCGTTCGCCAAAGATCAACTCCCAACAAAAATATATCATCTTCATCTTGAGGATTCACTCTGATTTTACCAAAGTACCAGCCAAAGCCACCAAGTGCATTTGGATTTAAGTTGGTAGTAGTATCCGTCGGTATCGGTTGCCAGGATACACCACCATTGCTCGTTTTATAAATGGCATCTAATTGGAAAGTGCTGTCAAGATATTCTGCATACAGTACCTGCGAGTTGGAGCCAGCCATGGTTATTCCAATTCGAGAATGTTCCTCATTAGGTAATCCACCTTCAAGTATAGACCAATTAAACCCACCATCTAAAGATTTGAAAATACGAGCACCCTGCCCGGAAATCAGCGATTCTATATTATTTCGAATACGATCCCATCCAACAGCATAAATGATATCCGGATTATCTGGATCTATTATTACATCGGAAACGCCTGTTGAATCACTTATGAAAAGTACTTGATCCCAGCTGTTGCCATTGTCAGTAGAGCGATACAATCCGCGATCATTATTTCGTTCAAATGGCAAGCCCATAGTTCCGACAAAAATTTTGTTAGAGTTTGTTGGGTCAATGGCTATTTTAGAAATAATACGTGTTTGTTCAAGACCAAGGTTGACCCAATTAGCTCCTCCATCTTCACTCCTATAAAGGCCGTCACCTATAAAAGGAAGTCCGGGAATATTAACGTCACCTGTTCCAACATAAACAATTTCCGGATCATTGGGATCCAATACAATATCTCCAATAGACAATAAGGCTTGGTCATCAAAAATAGGAACCCAACTATTACCACCATCGGTTGTTTTAAAAACACCACCAGCAGAGAAGCCGGCATACATGATGTTTTCATTTTGAGGATTTACAGCGACAGTATTTACTCGTGCACCGATATTCCCCGGTCCTTGTGTCGTCCACTCTTGGTCAAATCCATCTATCGCTCGTGTTAGTGCATTTTGCTTTGCTTGTTTAAGGCCATTAACATATGCTTCGATCGAAAGCCTTCCATCAACAGACCGTTGAATAAAGAACTCGTCGCTTGGTTCATGCTTTTTCGTAATTCGATTTTTCGATTCTGAGACATCAGATATAACCGTTGTTTTTTCACGGCAACCAGTTAATAGGATAGAAAAGAAGACAAGTAATAGTAAGGTGTTTTTCATATGCTTTTGATTTAAGTACTTATGTAAATGAAAACTGAAAATCTTACTTTTTATTCAAATGGCGAAGTAAAACGATTAGGAAATGAAGAAATGTTGCATGATTGTCTAAAAAGGCTACTTTTTTTGACTTTGTATGATTCAGAAACTATATGTGTTAAATTATTTATGTTAAAAAAAACTAAAAATTTGTACAATAAAAGTAATCTTAGAAGAGTTTAAATACCGAACTTTTGAAATACGGAAAACTTATTTAATAACCTGTCTGCAAATCAAACAGATACGCAGGCCTTTTTAAATCGCCTATATGGATCTAAAATTTACAAAAAATGATTTAATCAGGTACATCTACAAAGAGACTTCTGTCGCGGAGACATTGGCAATCAATGAAGCTCTAAATAGTGATTTGGACTTGCATGCTAAATACCGGGAGTTAATCCAGGGATTTCAGCAACTACCAAAAGTGAAGTTTAATCCTTCACCATCAGCTATTCAGAACATTCTTCGATACAGTCAACATACTGCTTTAGAAACGCACACTTAGTCGACTTTAAAGAATACCTGGCAAGGCCCTTAATGATTACATTCATTAAGGGCTTTTGTTTTTTACCATTCTATTTATTCCAAATATAAATGATGATACTCTTTTTTGATGATTACTAAAGGTATCTTTATGCTGTCTTACCACCGATTTTGTTTGCTTTTCAAAACTTTTTGTAAAAAAACTTCAAACAAACTTGTTTTATAAAAACAAAAAGTTTACTTTTGTTTTGACTTCAAACAAAGTTGTTTGAAAAATAAATTATAACGCTGAACAAACTTTTACTTTCAGCACACTATCAAATCACATAAAATACAGGAATAATGTCATCTAAAGATCAGGACGCAAAACAAAAAGCTCTTCAATTAACCGTTGATCGCTTAGAAAAACAATATGGTAAAGGGGTTGTAATGAAAATGGGAGACAAGCAAGTAGTAGAAATTGAAACCATCCCTACCGGTTCATTGAGCCTTGACCTTGCTTTAGGAATCAATGGATTACCAAAAGGTCGAGTAGTAGAAATTTATGGACCAGAATCTTCTGGAAAAACAACTCTAGCTATTCATGCAATAGCAGAATGTCAAAAGGCCGGAGGAATTGCAGCCTTCATTGATGCGGAGCATGCTTTCGATCGATTTTATGCAGAAGCATTAGGTGTTGATACAGAAAATTTACTGATCTCTCAGCCAGATAATGGAGAGCAAGCATTAGAAATTACTGAAAACCTGATTCGCTCAGGAGCAATTGATATTATTGTTATTGATTCCGTTGCAGCATTAGTTCCACGTAGTGAAATTGAAGGTGAAATGGGAGATTCTAAAATGGGACTTCAGGCAAGATTGATGTCTCAGGCAATGCGTAAATTAACAGGAACAATTGGTCATACAGGAACCTGCTGTATTTTTATTAATCAGCTGCGTGAAAAAATTGGAGTGATGTTCGGAAACCCTGAAACAACAACAGGGGGTAATGCATTAAAATTTTATGCATCAATTCGATTGGATATCAGAAAGAGTGGATCAGCAATTAAAGATAAAGAAGGTAATGTAGTTGGAAACCACGTAAAAGTGAAAGTGGTTAAAAATAAATTAGCACCTCCTTTCCGTGTTGCGGAGTTTGATATTACTTATGGTGTAGGTGTTTCTAAAACAGGTGAAATTGTAGACCTTGGTGTAGATAACGAAATCATCCAAAAAAGCGGTGCTTGGTATAGCTATGATGGGGCGAAAATTGCTCAAGGACGAGAAGCCGCAAAACGCTTTTTAGGTGACAACCCAGAAGTTGCTTTGGAAATTGAAGCCAAAATCAAAGCGAAGATTAATGGGGAGTATGAAGAAGCAGAAACAGAGCCAGAGGTAGAGGCACCAAATAAGAAAGAGAAAAAAGAAAAATTAGTAGCTTCTGAAAATGGAGTTGGAAAATAAAAAACCTGCTGTTTTTTGAAATAGAGTTTATGTCAAAATTGTTTGATACAAACTCGAATAAGAAAACCCATTCCGATCAATCGGAATGGGCTTTTTTATTGGTCTACTTTTATCCTGTAATTACTTTTGACAAGGATATAAAACGCTTTTCAAATATTATTATTAAATTAATGATATGAAAATGCAGGAAAAAAGAGTAGCTATAATAGGAGCAGGTTGCTCAGGAATAACAGCAATAAAAAATCTCTTGCAAGCAGGAGTTAAAAATGTAGTCTGTTATGAGCAAAATGATCAAGTTGGAGGTAACTGGATTTATACGCAAAAAGTATCGCATTCCAGTGTTTGTGAAACAACACATATTATTAGCTCAAAACAAATGTCGCAGTATGAAGGCTTTCCAATGCCGAAAGAATATCCGGATTATCCATCACATCATCAGCTGTTAAAGTATTTTCAATCCTATGCAGAGCACTTTAATTTGCTTCCATATATTCGATTTAATACAAAAGTTGAAAAAGTAAGTAAATTAGATAACGAACAATGGGAGATAAATTTAAATGATGGAACAAAACAAACATTTGATTTTCTGTTGATTGCAAATGGACACCATTCTGTTCCTAGACATCCACTTTTTAAAGAAGATTTCACAGGAGAATATTTACATTCACATGAATTTAAAAACAACAAAGGTTTTGAAAACAAACGAGTTTTAGTCGTTGGTGCTGGGAACTCTGGATGCGATTGCGCTGTAGAGATTAGTCGAGTTGCAGAGAAAGTAGACATTAGCATTAGAACTCCCCAATATATTATCCCGAAATTCTTTTTAGGAAAACCTTCCGAT
The DNA here is from genome assembly GCA_964467425.1 of uncultured Saprospiraceae bacterium. GTDB lineage: Bacteria > Bacteroidota > Bacteroidia > Chitinophagales > Saprospiraceae > JAHDHW01. Next base: position 14,389 of record CAYXQH010000006.1, on the reverse strand, counting down.
ACGTTTAATGATAAAATGATATGGCTTCCAAGGTTTATACAAAAACCATTATTATCGCTGAGCCTAAAAATCCAAATTGGCAGTTATAAAAGTTATGGCTTGGAACAACCAAAACATAATGTACTCGAAGCACATCCAACGCTGAATTCAGAATTATTATATAAAATCAGGCATGGTAAAGTGCATCCAAAAAGAGGGATAGTGAAAGTGGAAAATGAAAAAGTTAGCTTTTCGGATGGAACAACAGAAAAGTACGATACCATTGTTGCAGCAACAGGGTATCAAATTGCAACACCGTTTTTTGAAAAAGAATTTTTAGATTATTCCAACAGCGATCGAGTGCCATTATACCTTCGGATGTTCCACGCGAAACATCCAAGTTTAGTTTTTATAGGTTTATGTCAACCTCAGGGTGCAGTATGGCCATTGAGCGATGCACAGGCAAAAATAGCAGGCAATTATATTATTGGGCGATGGAAAATGCCTGAAAGTATCAAGGAACTTGCTGAAAAAGATGCCGATCAAATTGAAAAAGAATTTTTAGCGAGAAAACGCCATAGTGTGGAAGTACATTACCATCAATATCTTCGAAAACTAAAAAAACAAAGCCCTAAAAATGCCCCTCAATGGGTGGATTAGCAGTGTTAAAGACCTAAATCTTACCTTTTGACAAGTCCGTGTTGATATAAAAGCCCATCTACCCCATAAAAAGAATGATTCCTACCAAAAAAAGGCTTGAATAGACCATACATCGATTATTTCTAAAACCAACTCTGATCAGGCCTATATTTGTAAAGGAATAGAGTAATGAACATATCAAGAGACACGCTTAGCCCTTACATTATGCAAACACAAACTTGAAACACTATTACCTAAGAAAATTACTTTATTCATTTTTCATGAGTAACGATTGATTTTAAGATCTAAAGCTCCTGAAAGAGTTTATTTTCAACTGATATAGATAAACAAAGAAGCATTAAAGAAACCAGTTGATTTTTCAGACTCTTTTCGGGAGCTTTTTTTTACTTCTAATCCCAAATTTTTCTTTTCTTGAGCAACTGTTAGAAATTATTCTCGTAATTTAGAGATACACGAAGTATCCAGCAAACTCAAGCTCTATTTTCACACATAATTTTCTTTTATAACATTATAAAAATATTCCCCTATGAAAGGCGTAGTATTCACAGAGTTTTTAGAAATGGTAGAACAAAAGTTTGGATATGAAATGGTGGACCAAATCATATCTGAAAACGAATTAACCGCAGATGGAGCTTATACTTCCGTTGGTACATATGATCATTCAGAGATTGTTAAGCTTATTGTGAGTTTAAGTAGCCATACGAAAGTCGGAGTCCCGAGCTTATTGAAAGAATTCGGTCTTTATTTTTTTGATGTCCTAAAAAATGGTTATCCTCATTTTCTTGAGGCAACCGACAATGCATTTGATTTTTTAGAATCGATTGAAACGTATATTCACGTAGAAGTAAGAAAACTGTATCCTGATGCAGAACTTCCAACCTTTGAAACAAAAAAACTTTCAAATGGAGACCTTGAAATGATCTATCACTCTGAAAGGAAAATGGCAGATTTTGCAGAAGCATTGATAGAGCGAAGTTCAGAATATTATAATGAAGCTATTGGAATAAGCAGAGAAAATATAAAAGAAGATGGCAGTGTTGTTCGGTTTGTTATTTCTAAAAGTTAGGCAAAATGAATGAGATTGAACTCTTAAAAAAGAAGGTTGAAAGAGAAAGGAATGCAAGAAAACAAGCGGAGGCTATTCTAGAACAGAAGGCCCTCGAATTGCATGGTGCCAATCAAGAGCTTACTCAATTAAATGAAAGCCTGGAATTTAAAATTGCAGAACGAACAACGGAATTAGAGCGGAGCGAAAAAAGATACAGACAGATTATTGAATCCGCTAAAGATTTTATCTACCGAACAGATGCAAAGGGCTACGTTACCTACGTCAACCCAGTAATTAATCAAAAGTTAGGGTACACATCAGAAGAAATGATTGGCAGTCATTTTACAGAATACGTATTGAAAGGACATGAGGAGGAAATGATGAATATGTATATCAAATTTAGGGAAGAGAAACGACTAACTTCATATCAAGAACTTCCAATTGTATCTAAAGAAGGAGATGTTATTTGGGTAGGACAGAACGTCCAATTTATTGTTGAGGGAGATCAAGTCATAGAGGTCATGGGGGTTGCAAGAGATATTTCCGAAAGAAGAATTGCTGAAGATGCTTTACTCACCACTCAGTTGAGATTTACTTCATTGATTACCAATCTACATTCCGGGATATTAGTTGAAAATGAGCAACGAAATATTGTACTTGCAAATAGGTTGTTTTGCGACCTTCTAAAAATACCATCAACACCAGAAGAATTAATTGGAGAGGATAATAGATTAGGTATTACAAGAGTAAAACACCTTTTCAAAGATCCAGACGCAGTGCTAATTAGGGATAAAGAATTATTGTCAAAAAAGGAACGAGTTATAGGCGAGGAGCTGTACATGGCTGATGGGAAAATTTTGGAAAGAGATTATATTCCAATTTGGGGCGGGAAAAGATACATGGGACACCTTTGGCAATATAGAGATATCACAGCAAAATATTTAGCAGAGGAGAAGCTTAAGCAAAGTGAAGAAAAATATAGAGGAATAATCGAAAATATGGAACTCGGTTTGATGGAGGTGGATACCGATCAGAAGATTTTAAAAGCCTACGATTGGTTTTGTGATATGACAGGATACACGTCTGAAGAATTAATTGGAAAAAATGCAGCAGAAGTCTTTTTGTCGAAAGAAATTAATGATCTAGAAAAAAATAAAGAAGAAGAAGAACATCGAAAAGAAGGACAAACTGGGGTGTATGAAATGAAAATCAGGAAAAAAGATGGATCTAAAATTTGGGTGCTGATTAGTGGAGCACCAATCTTTGACACCGAAGGAAATGTGACTGGATCGATTGGAATTCATTATGATATTACAGAACGAAAACTATTAGAAGAGAACCTGGTTAAAGCGAAACGAATTGCTGAGGAGGCAGAACATGCGGAAAAACAATTTCTGGCCAGAATGAGCCACGAAATCCGAACTCCGCTTAATGCTGTTATTGGAATGTCCCATTTATTAGAAGACACGCGTTTGGATGAAGAGCAAAAAGATTATGTTAATAGCTTGAAAAGTTCATCGGATATTTTGCTCAAACTGATTTCAGATGTTCTTGATCTATCAAAAATTACAGCCGGAGGACTCGAAGTCAACGAAAAAGAATTTGATTTAGTAGGAACGATCAATTCCCTGCACAAAACATTTGAGCTTAAGCTAACCGACAGCCCTGTTGCAATGAAAGCAGATGTAGATAGCCAGATTGAAAACATGATGATTGGGGATGATTTATTGTTAAATCAAATATTACTTAATCTCATTGGCAATGCTGTAAAGTTTACGAAGGAAGGAGAAATACTTATAGGTGTATCCCTTGTAAAGAAAGAAAAAGATATTTGTCATTATAAGTTCGTTGTACAAGATACGGGTATTGGAATTCCGGAAGACAGAATTGACGCAGTTTTTGAAAACTTCAAACAAGCAGATAATGATATTCGTTTTCAGTTTGGAGGAACAGGCTTGGGATTACCAATTACAAAACAACTAGTCGAGTTACAAGGCGGAAAAATTTATGTGGAAAGTAAACTTGGAAAAGGAACAAGGTTTATTTTTGAACTAAGATATACCGATTCCGGTATAAAAGCAATAAGAGAGAAGAAGCCTGAGATCAAAGATGAAAGCAAAGGATTGAGCCATGCAAAAATCCTGATTGCAGAAGATAATTTTATGAATAGAAAATACGCTGGAGCTTTATTGAATAAATGGGGATTAGATTATGAATTCGCAATCAATGGTAAAAAAGCAGTAGAAGTAGCAGCCAGAGAAAAATTTGATATGATCTTTATGGATATCTCTATGCCAGAAATGGATGGTTACGATGCAACAATCCAAATTAGAAATACATCAAATGTCAACCAGAATACGCCGATTATTGCACTTACTGCCTCAGCAATGATTTCAAAAAAGGATAAAGCTTTTGAAGTCGGAATGACCGATTATTTGGCAAAACCTTTTAGACCTGCACAATTAGGAGAAATGATTAAAAAATATTCATCCACAGAAAAAGAAAACGATAAAATGGATTCGGAAGAAGAAGGAGCGTTTAAATTTGATGAAAAACTAGACATCAGTCATCTTGATTATCTTTATAAAGGCGACTTGGAATATGCCGCGGAGATGTTTGAAATATTTATTAATTACACCATGGTCGAATTTCTAAAGATAAAACCTCTATTTGAAGAAAAAGACTTTTTAAAATTACAACGATTAGCGCATAAATTGAAGCCTAACTTTTCTTTGGTTGGTTTGACATCTATTGAAAAGGATATGTTGAAGCTAGAAAAGTTGGCTGAAGAAAAAGGGGATGAAAAGGAAATAGAAACTCTTATAGACACAATATGTGCAGCTGTAAATAAATATCAACCAGTCATAGAACAAGAGCTGGATAAAATGAAAACCTTGACTTAATTATGTTGAAATGTATTATTATTGATGACGACTTAATGGCGCGAAAGTCCTTGGAGCGGCTTTGCCAAAAAAATGAAAATCTAAATGTTGTAGGCGCCTTCGAAGATGGGCAATCTGGATTAGATTTTATTAATGAAACGGAAGTCGATTTGATTTTTTTAGATATTGAAATGCCTGAAATGACTGGCATCGAGTTTGTTGAAAAAGCTACAGCACTTCCACAAGTTATTTTTACGACGTCGAAGCAGGAGTATGCTTTTGACGCATTTGAATACCAGGTTTCAGACTTCCTTAAAAAACCGATAGCTCAGCCAAGGTTTCAATTGGCAATTGAGAAAGCGAAAGAGATTCAAAAACAATATAATGACTATAAAGCCAATTCCAGAGAGGTTTATGTAAAGGAAGATGGTTGCTATACAAGAGTCCCGTTTGAAAAAATCCTATATTTTGAAAATGCTGGAGATTATGTGAAAATCCAGACAACAGAAAAAAGCCATATTATCCATAGTACATTAAAAGCAATTGATAAAAAATTGGGGAGTTTTGAATTTCTCAAAGTACATCGATCTTTTATCGTTAATCTTAAAAAAATAAAAGACATTGAGGAAAATACATTGGTGATAGATAAGAAAGTGATACCAATTAGCCGTGCTAATAAGCCAGTATTGATGGGTAAATTAAATGTGCTCTAAAACAAATAGGAGTCTCTCAAAATGAAAGACTCCTATGTAATGATAACGGGATAATTGTTAATGTGTTAAAAGCGGAGTTTGGGAACAGCCTCTGTTAAGTTTTCTCAAATATTATTTAAACTTTGCTTGTGTGGTATTATATTATAATACCTACCTCTCCAGAGGTTCAATGAAAAATTGAAACCCCCGAATCAATAAAATATCCCCTCTGGAGGAAAGGTAGATATCCCCTCTAAAAAATGACATTCTTCATAAATTAATCCATGAAAAAAACGTTAAATACCGAGTTGAAGAATGTCTTGTCAGCTTATCTCAAACTGACCTTGAATAGATAAACCGCCTCTTTTGGCAGCCTAAAAAGTAGTTTTTGTGCTTATTGATGAGCACTTAAGATTACATGTTTTTGTTCTTTGTATTTGCTTCGAGCCTTTTAATAATTGCAACAGGATCAATCTTCTTTTTAATGCTTTGATCGATTACCTCTTGCATTCTATTTTCCTCTCTGACGAACAGTGTCTTTCTGGAAATCCCTTCAGGTAAAATCCCTCCGGTAGAATTTAAAAGGACTAGTTCATTTCTCATTCGAATCATTATAATTTTATTTGTTTGAATTGGTACTACAAAGATAGGAGTGATAAGGCTTTCAAAATCAATAATTAGATGAATGGTACCTTTAACTCTGTAATTGGTAGGAATTCCTCTTTTTTCGTTTTTTCAATCTATAGGAGTCCAAACTTAATAGTAGACTACTATAAAAAGCCAATAAAAAAAGCCTGCATCTTTTTAAAAAGATACAGGCTTCAATTCCGCTCTCGTCAACAGTATAAAAAATTACACAGTTGACGAGAGCATTATAACCTCTCAACAAAACATTGTAACTAAGCGAAGGTTTCAAATTTTGAGTGACAAGTTATATTACTTTTAATACAGCGCTTGCTTTCGCATTAATTACAACACAAAGATGCATCGAAAAAGAGAGGTGAACAGCTTAAATTCTATGTTTGGTTCTTTTTGCTCTGTAATTGGTAGGATTTGTCCTTTTTTTGAAAAAAGACTCTTTATAGAAGAAAAGGAGAACCCTGTTTTTATAAGGATATTGGGAAGCATTTAAACTAAAAAAGCCCCTTGAATAATATCCAAGGGGCTTTTTTAAAAGAACAATTCTTTTTACCTAATCAAAGTGAGATCTCCATGATTATCTTTAGAAGGGTCAATATGCGTTAATTCGACACCCAGATTATTTACACCTTTCACTGTATAAATATAAGCGTCTGAAAGGGCTAGTTTTTCATTTAACATTCCATCCCATCCTTCAGTAGGATCGGTGGTCTCAAATACTTTCTTTCCCCATCTGGAATAAATAATAAATTCATATTCTACTAATTCCGTAGGATCAAAAGTAAAGAGGGGGATAAAGGTATCGGACACATTATCACCATTCGGTGTAAATGCATTTGGAATATCAAAATTGATTGGACACAGTATAGAAAGAGAATCCGAAGCCGATCCACAAAAATCACTAACTGTCAGAAAATATGTCCCTTGTGCCAGTGCTGTAGCGGATGGTGTTGTTTCTCCTGTTGACCAGTTGTAACTACTTGGCACTCCATTCTCTGGAACTGCCACTAATGATTCATCTCCATCTTCACAAAAAGTATCATCTCCTGAAATCCGTACGCTTATTTGAGATGTTTGCACTTCATATTCAGCCGTTCCACTATCGCAAAAATCAGAAAAAGCAGCGGTATAAATCCCTATAGCCCCAGCAATAAATGTTGGATTGGTTTCAGCATTATTCATCTCCCAAATAATACCATTCACAGGATCTCTATTTGTAGTTAGTGTCAATGTTTCAGCACCCGTTGCACAAAACAAACCATCTGAAGAGATCTGTCCTGTAATTTCTGGTGTTTCAATTGTGAAAGATTCAGTATGATCATCACAGAAATCAGAAAAGGTAACAGAATAGGTTCCCGCGGCTGTAACCGTTGTAGTAAGATCCATGTCATTGTTCACATCCCAAAGAATACTATTCAACGGTTCCCTAGTAGGAGTTAGTGTCAATGTTTCTGATCCTGTAGAACAAAATAAACCATCTGAAGCAATATCTCCATCAATACTAGGCAAACTTACCTGTATAGGATCACTAATCAAATCATCACAGAAATTTGAAAGTCCCGTAACCGTATAATCAACACCACTTTGGTTAGCAAAAATCTCTGGAGTAGACTCATTTGTTGGAGACCAAAGTAGACCATCGTAACCTGGTGCAGATGCTTCGAGTGTAGAAATTCCATCATCACAGAAGTTGCCAATTTCATTTATAGTGACAGGCCCTGGAGCGCTGGTATCAAAGACGACATCAATATTAGCCGTCTCCGTTCCACAAGTATTTGAAACAGTAACAATATAGTTTCCTTCGGCGTTAACCATGATAGAATTCATTTGCATTTCACCAGAAGACCAAACAATATCGTCCGTTGCTCCAGTGGTCGCATTAATATCAACAATTCCAGTGCTGCAAAAACTATCGTCATTAGTGTCTAATTCGACAGTAGGTAAAGGGAGTTCATTAATCGATGTAGAATTACATAATATATAACAATAATCCTCTCCAATCGTGACCGTAACCATATAGTCATCAAAATCAGACACTACAATCATCGGCGTAGTTTCTCCAGTACTCCATTCGTAAGAAATAGCTCCATCAACAGTAGCGTCCAGCGTATCCATGAATATTGAATCAGGACAATAGGGACCAAAACTTTCTAAAGATAAAGTGACGAGATTAAATGAATAATTAGCAGTATCAACCACAATAACATCCTTGCTATCTAAAGTATCTGTTTGAGTTAAAATCAACGTATCAACAGGAATCGTTTCAGGAAAAACTAAATCGCTATCGATAATGGAATCACAAAGCGTTTGCCCGTCAGCATCTGTTTTAATTAAATAAGGACCTACCTGCGTTTGACCAATACCTTCATCACTTGATGTAAGATAGACATAACCTTCCGCGGGAGATTCTATTAAACCATTGGAAAACGTAAACTGACGAGTAGCCGCTTTATATCTCCTTTTCCAGATGACATCGCCATTCATACTAATTTTCATCATCCAGGCAAAAGTATCTTCTGTACCAATACCCAAAAGACTACCGCTTACAACAGCATTGCCATCAGAAGCAATAATAATATCATTGACAAGAATAGTATCTGAAGTTCCAAAATTCACATTAAGTGCCCATTGACTTACACCAAAAGTATCTGTTTTAACTAATATTGCGGAATGATTTGGTAGAGCAGGGTTGATTTTTCTTCCACCTAAAAGATAACCACCATCAGGTGTTGGAGCAACTGAAGTACCGAGCTCAGCCAAAGTAGCTTCACCATAATTTCGACTCCATTCAATATTTCCGAAACGGTCAGTTTTGACTAAAAACATATTTGGATTAATCCCTTCAAGAGTAGTTCCGCAAATAATAGCTCCGGAATCCTGTGCCATTCTAACTTTTGCAGTACTAAAAATACCTGTCGGATTACTATAATATTTCCCCCATAATTGATTTCCAAAAGTATCTATCTCTGTCAAATAAATATCTCGAAGATTAGCGGGGTTATAAACATCTCCTGCTAAATAAAACCCCTTTTGATAACTGGTATCGACGCTTGCATCTCCTAAGAAAAGCGGAACATCCATGTCTTTTCTACCATACCCTTTTGTCCAGACCACGTTTCCATTAGGATCTCCTTTTAATAAAAGCTTATTCGTAGAAGTCGTATCCAATACACCACTTATAACAAAACTGTCTCCTTCCAATAAGGTGATCGTTCCATCCGGGAACACTTTGTGCTCAAAAGAGTAATCTTTATTCCAGACAGTGTTTCCTTTATTATCAAACTTGGAAACAGTATAATACTCAAAGCGAGTAGAATCCAATGGTCTTCCGGCAGAGAAAATCAAATACCCTTGGTCAGAAGTTTGAGCAACATCGATTCCGGTGTTTTGACGATCCCCTCTGAAGAGCCGTTCTATTTGCTCCTGTGCACTAAGAGAAGAGCATGTTATTAAAAATATTAAACTGAGAAAAATTCGGGTGTTGTTAAACATCTTAAAATATGCTTTGTGATTTAAAATTTTAATAAATAAGCTTTGATTCCTTAGAATTCAAATCTCGACAAAAATATCAAATAGATTGTAAATTATATACAATCATGCTGTAATACTCAAATGTTTGGAAGTTGGTATGCAAAACAGGAAACGTATTGCCTGTCTTAAAGACGCCTTTCTCGTTCAAAACGCTACTTGTTTAACGCCTATTTTTAGTGTAGGGTTGGATTTTTAATACCGTTTTTAAATTAAAGCGACCATTTATACTATAAAACTACTATAAAAGGAGCTTAGTATACATTAATCCTAATGCTTTGTCTATTGCTTTACGTTTTTTAAAATAACTTCTTTTCCCAAAAAACAGTAATAATCAGTTCGGTTTTAGATTAAAAGTTTTTCTTTTTAAGAAATCCAATAAGACTTGTCGATCGGAAAATGATGCTAATTGATCAAAAGGGATCGGGTCTCCTATCTCTACAATTAGATCTTTCCCCATTTTATTTCTTACCTCATTTAATAAAAGACCTAATCGAAGAGTTGGACTAAATTGACTGACCAGTTGAAATAAAAAACTGTTTCGACCGTGAAAAAAAATAGGAATAACGGTAGCTTGAGACTGCTGAATGACTTTAGCGACAAAACGTTTCCACTCTAAATCCTCCACTTTTCCAAAAGCACCCTTAGCCGTTGCAACACCACCGGAAGGGAAAATTCCTAAAGTTCCATCAGTACGAAGGTGGTTCAGTATGATTTTCTTGGTTTCTATATTTGTTCGCATGGCTGATCGAGTTGGAGCGAAATCTATCGGTAAAAGAAATTTGTTTAATAGTTCACTCTTTCTGAGCACCGTGTTTACAGGAAAAAGAAAATTTGGACGAACCTTTTGTATCAACGCACCGAAAGCTAATCCATCCAGCACCCCGAAAGGATGATTAGCGATAAAAACAACAGGTCCTGAACGCGGGGTTTTTAAAATTTGCTCTTCGGAGTATATCAGGTTAACGCCTAGTTTTTCAACAGCAGCCATCCATACTTGCTCTGGAGGAAGTTGGCTTTCTTTGATCTCGTCATATAATCTCGAAATCTTTCGCCTACCAGTTAAAAGCTCTAAAGCATTTATACACCAACGCTTTAAAAGAGAATCCTCTTCAGAGACATATGTTAGAGTAGTCGAAGACATATTGCAAAATTAAAGATAAGTTTAGTATTTTCGGCAAGAGCAATAAATTTTATTGCGAAAATGCGCTTCCTTTTGCATACAAAAAACAGCCATGATGAAAGTCTATAGAATCAAATTACTTATCACGTTTTTAATCCTTTGTTGTTTTTCTATTTCAATAGCTCAAGTCCGGAAAGCACCTGAAAAACAAGAAGGGGAAGGTCCCTTTAATCAATTAATTATCCGCGGCATCACGCTAGTAAATGGAAATGGAGCCCCACCTCGAGGACCTATCGATATTGTAGTTGAAAACAATAAAATTGTTCGCATTGCTGTGGTTGGAAACCCAGGAGTAGAAATTAATGAAGATCGACGACCAAAACTAAAAGAAGGCGGCAAAGAATTGGATTGCAATGGAATGTATCTGATGCCAGGCTTTGTAGATATGCACGGACATATTGGAGGGAAATCTCAAGGAGCAGATGCGGAATATGTTTTCAAATTATGGATGGGGCATGGTATCACCACGATACGCGATCCTTCCTGTGGAAATGGCCTGGAGTGGGTTTTGGAACACAAACAAAAGAGTGAAGAAAATAAAATTACCGCACCTCGAATTGAAGCCTATACTGTTTTTGGACAAGGAAGTTATGATGCGATAAATACACCAGAAGGTGCAAAAGAATGGGTGCGTGAAAATGCCAAAAAAGGTGCGGATGGAATTAAGTTTTTTGGAGCAGCACCTGAGATTATGGCTGCAGCGCTGGAAGAAAATAAAAAACTAGGATTGCGATCAGCTTGTCATCACGCTCAAATGGATGTTGCTCGTTGGAATGTTTTACATTCTGCAAAAGCAGGCTTAACCTCTATGGAGCATTGGTATGGCTTACCGGAAGCATTGTTTACTGATCGAACCGTACAGCATTATCCTGTCGATTATAATTATCAAAATGAACAACATCGATTTGCAGAAGCAGGTCGCCTTTGGACGCAGGCCGCAGAACCTTTTTCAGCTCATTGGAATAAAGTGATGAAAGAATTGATAGAATTGGATTTTACGATTGATCCAACCTTTAATATATACGAGGCGAATCGAGATTTGATGAGAGCTCGAAGAGCAGAATGGCACGAAGAATATACGATGCCAGCACTTTGGAATTTTTATATGCCGAGCAAAGTCTCACATGGATCTTATTGGCACTTCTGGGGGACAGAAGAGGAAGTAGACTGGAGAAAAAATTATGATCTGTGGATGACGTTTATTAATGAGTATAAAAACCGAGGAGGACGAGTAACAGCAGGTTCGGATTCGGGGTTTATTTTTCAATTATATGGCTTTGCTTACATTCGGGAATTAGAGTTACTTCGAGAAGCAGGCTTCCATCCTTTAGAGGTCATTCGTTCCGCGACATTAAATGGAGCGGAGGCTTTAGGTCTTGATCATATGATTGGCTCTGTAGAAGTTGGTAAGCTAGCGGACTTTGTGATCATTGAAGAAAACCCATTGAAAAATTTAAAAGTACTTTACGGTACCGGAACGATTAAATTGACGGAAGAAAATGAAATCGTTCGAGTAGGCGGCGTGAAATATACCATCAAAAACGGAGTTATATACGATGCGAAAAAACTATTAGAAGATGTAAAAGAAATGGTCAAAGCAACTAAATCAAAAGACGGCTTTGAGATTAAACAACCCGGTATGGATTAGAGATATTTTAATTTAAAAAAAACGAAAACATGAATTATTGGAAAGGGATATTGTTTCTAGGAGTATTATTGTTTGTAGCTTGTTCCAGCGAACAAGCAATTGAAAATAAGGAGAAAGAATATCCTGAAATATTTAATAAAGTTTTAGAAGCTCATGGTGGAAAAGCAACCTGGGAAGGGATGAATACACTTCGCTATACCCGAGGAGAAGGCGCAAAAGCAGAGCTTCATACTATTGATTTAAAAACAAGAAAATCCCTGATCGAGGTGGAAGGAAAATATAAGCTTGGCTCAAACGGAAAAGATGTTTGGGTGGGACCACACCGGGATTCTTTTCCTGGGAAATCTCCAAGGTTTACACACAATCTACATTTTTATTTTGTTGCCATTCCTTTTGTGTTTTTGGATCCTGGTGTCAATGTCAAAGATGGTGGGAAGGTAGAGTCAGGAGGAAAACAATTTCATTTAATCAATCTGACTTTTGGTGATAACGTTGGAGACGCACCGGAAGATCAGTACAATATGTATGTTGATCCACAAACGTTTAAAGTTGATTTTATAACCTACTCGGTGACTTATTTTGATAAAACTAGAGCAACGAAATACAATGCTTTAAAATACGACTGGATGGATGCAAATGGACTTTTGGCTCCGGCCAAATATACAGGTTACAAATGGGAAAACGAGGCACTTGGCGATCAACGTTATGAATCCTTATTTTCTCAGCAAAACTATAGTAAATCCCCTGCAGAAGCTTCTAAATTCGACGTTCCCGAAGGCGCATATATTGATCAGTAAAGCCTGAGTCTTAGTCTTTGGCCCAGCAGGAGGGTGTTTTTTATCTGTTAATACCTTTTTTTAACAATCCCTTAAAGGTATAAATCCCCGCTAGGTACTATTTTTGAGAATGTATCAAAAAAAGAATACCACAATGAAAAAAGTACTGACGTTATTATTTTGTGCGCTTGCATTCACCTATGCCCCAGCGCAGTTTGGAGGTAAATTGAAAAATGCTGTTAAAAAAGCAGAATCCAAGCTAAAAGGAGGAGCGGGAAGCTTATCCCAAGAAGAGGTAGGAAAAGGGTTGAAAGAGGCCTTAAATAAAGGAGTAGGAAATGCCGTTGATTTTCTATCTGCGGAAGATGGTTATTTGAAGAGCATGTATAAAATTCCTATCCCGAAAGAAGCACAGAAAGTTTTCAGTAAAGTAAAGATGGTTCCGGGTTTTGAAAATGCGGAAGAAAAAATGACCACATTGCTCAATCGGGCAGCAGAGGATGCAGCAAAGAAAGCGAAACCTATCTTTGTAAGTGCCATAAAGCAAATGACTTTCAAAGATGCAATGAATATTTTGATGGGGGAGAAAAATGCAGCAACTACTTATCTGCAGTCGACTACATCTAAACCTTTATTCAATGAATTTATGCCAGTGATTCAAAACTCATTGGATGAAGTCAATGCTCGAAAATATTGGAAGAGTGTTGTAAAGGCACATAATAAAATTCCATTGGTGAAAAAAGTAGATCCTGAACTGGATCGTTACGTAACGAATAAAGCACTAAGCGGAATGTTTGGTTTGGTTGAAAAGAAAGAATTAGATATTCGTGAAAATCAATCATCCCGATCGTCTGATCTTTTAAAGAAAGTATTTTCAAAACAAGATTAATACAATCTTTAGAATAAGAATAAAAAGAGGAATGAATCAACTTGATTTATTCCTCTTTTTTGATATCTGAAACATCTTCAACTAATTCTTCCGCTAAAAGATATTCTGCGATAGACTCTGCAATGGTTTGGTGTGAAGGCGCAAACCAATGAAATTCTGTTCGAAATGTTTTTCCAGCTTTTACTTTTGGAATAAAATGAGAACGACTAGTGAAACAATGTGTCGTCTTATTAGTCTGGCAGGTTTCCATTAAATATCTTTCTCCCGAAATATTTTCTTCCAAACTCATCGTCTCCTGACCGTAAGGGAGGTAAACGAAAATAGGCTCTGCTCCAATAGATTGTGCCGTTGTCGCGATTTCTTTGAGGATGAATCGAGTGATTTTCTCCATTTCTAATTGCTGCTTTCCATTTTTCTTTCGAGCATTAAATCTTATGTAGAACCAAAGATCTTTAATTCGAGGGC
>CAYXQH010000005.1:0-29951 GCA_964467425.1 uncultured Saprospiraceae bacterium | reverse complement strand
TATGGAAAATGAATGTTCGGAATTAAAAGATAAATCAAAAAAATATATAAAATCAAATGAAAAAATTATACACACTTTTTTGTGCAGTCCTTTTTATTACAACAATAAATGCGCAATTCACAGGAGGAGGAGCTAATACGGGTTCCAGTAATAATAAAGCAGTGTCAAATTCTGATGGCGGAGCGGTTTGGTTTATAGGAACGGCTCTAGTTGATAGCTGGTCAAATATTGATGGCTTTGAACTGACCTATCATATCGATCCAATCAGTCTTTCTTATGAAGTTAAGATTGATGAAAAAATGAGTTGGGGTTTAGGGATGCATGCAGGATATATAAGTGGAAGTCGATCTTATGGGATTGATTATGAAAGAACAGAGTATACGCATATAGGCGTTTTTGGTCGTTATTTTTATCATTTTCTACCAAGAGAATCTATGTTCAGCTTAGCTGGCGTCGGAACCCTTGGATATACGATCATTAGCGATGAATATGAATCAGAATTAGCACCATCGAATAGTATCAAAATTGGTGTCGCAGGACATGCAAGAGTAAAGCTGGGAAAAAAGTTTGGCTTCTTTTCTGAAATTGGATATAACGGTATGGCTGGTCACGTACAATTGGGAATTGCTCTTGGAAGACAGAGATGATTAAAACGATAAATCTAAAAAATAATCCAATGAAAAAATTAGTAAATGTTTTAAAATATACCTTGCTTTTTGCTGTTGTAGCGTCGGTGTTTTCTTGTGGAAAAGATGACGACATGGGAGGAGAAGCGTCAAAGGTTTGTACTATACAGGCTGTTTATAAGGATGATGTCTTATTACAGCGTTACGAAAAAATTAGTCCAAACGCTCATAGAAGAACCAATTACTTTGAACAAAGTGGGGCGGTTCTTAATTATCAATTAACGGAAAAAGATACTGATGGAAGAATCGTGAACGAAAGTACTTTCTCTGAAGATGATATAATGTTATCTAATCTTGATTTTACCTATAATCAAGGAGGGATTTTTCCGGATTTAATAACGTTTCAGTATTATAGTAACGGAGCTGAAGTAGCGAATGGATATCAAGTTAATTATTATAATGAAGGAGATTGTAAGTTAGATAGGATAGAGCTTTATGATGAAAACCAAACCATGACGGCTCGAACTTATTATACTTATTTGGATGACAATTGCAGCTATAATATCAAAAGGTATTGGGTAGATGCTTCAGAAAACGATGAATCCCTTTCATTCGAATGGGAATATACTCTTGATTCTTTTAAAAGTAGGTTGGGAGAATTTAGAAGACCTTATTGGGCAAATCATAATTCAACCGATTGTTTTGATGTTATGAATAATGTGGATTTTAGAAAAAGTATTTTTGAATACAATGAATATGGTTACCCAATTTCAAGAGAGAGTACGTATACGTATTTAGATGGAACGAGTGAAGTCGAAAACCTGAGGTATGAGTATGAGTGTGAATAGATTTTAATGTTTAACCATTGTTTGAAATAGTTATAAAACAAAAACGGCGCTTTGAACTTGAGTCAAAGCGCCGTTTTTTTAAAATTCCAAATTTCTACTGCTTCACAATCTTTTTGATTCCCATTTTCTCACCATCGAAAATTCGAAGGAAGTAAGTGCCGTTCGCTAGTTGATTTAAAGCAAGTTCTTCTTTCGAGCTATTGATTGCTCCGCTTAATAAAGTTCTTCCCATCATATCAAAAAGTTCATATTGAATGGTAGAATAATTTCCTTGTATTTCAATAGTCAAATTGTTTTCTACAGGATTAGGGTAAACAGAAAAACCAAGATTTTCAAAAGCTTCTTCTGTTGAAGTCAGATCACGATTACCCGTAGCAAACCAAGTCGCCCAGTCCGCATCTTCGATTAGGATAAAGGCGTCTCCTGTTCCGTTCAATTTATCATCAGCCATATCCCGAATCGCAATAAGTTTGTCATTTCCGTTGAAGGCCGTAAAAATAACCTGGCTATCATCAATCGAATAACTTGGATAACCCAGGGTATTATTATCCCAGATGGTTCCCTGATCTCCAGTCTGTGTATTTGCTCCTCGTACACTATATTCAGTTCCGCTTGTAGTAGATGCTATATAATCAAAGGCGATGATATAAGGAGAGTTTTTAGAAAAAGTTGGATTACCAACACTCACATTGTCCGGAAGACCTGTGAAAAGTTTAGATACCTGACCTCCAGCAAAATTATTCGTCGTATTGTCCCATACTTTTATAAATCCAATATCCCAGTATTCGATATTGGACGTCTGACCAGTGATAGAATTTTGAGCATCATATAAAATAAACTCACCTGAAAAATCCCATTCCAAAACATCAGGAAAATCGACATCTCCGGTTTCAATACCTTCGGCTGTTGTTGGATTGTATAAATCAAACCAAAGAGAGTTTCCGGAATTAAAATCAAAAACCCATATTGCATTATCATTGTCTGTGGTAATAGCCGCCAACTTTGTTCCATCTTTTGAGGTCGCAACATTTCTCCAGATACCACTACTTTCAATAGCTACCTCGCTTAAAATATCCCCTGTTGTCCAATCAATAGTTACCTCGATCATATTGTTGTTTTCATCAATAAATTGAATAATGCTTCCGTCATCGGTAACACTAGGTCTGCTAATATGATTCGTGTTGCTGATCGCTCCGTCAAGCGTACCATCGGTCGTCGAATTGTTGACATTGTCAAGCCCCAGATCTGACCACATAATAAAATCATCTCCTGGGTTTACATTAACATCATCCTGATAATCTCCGCCACCACCTTCGCCGATACCGACAGCATTGAAAGCATTTTCAGCAGCAATAACTTCCGATGAACCTGCACCATAAGTTTGGGTAGCTGCTTGGACAACGGCGAATCTTAAATCAACAAATTGTGAAGAAGCAACGAGATAGTTACTTAGTACATCATAAAAAAGGTCCTCTGCTTTGTCTTTCCCAACAGCGGTTGCAAATAAATAATAAGCATGATTCGGGATTCCAGAATTGATATGTACACCTCCATTATCCTGATTACCCATGTATTGTTCATTGACATGTTTCGGTTGCCAGTAAAAATCACTACTATTTCCACCGTTATGTGGATCTTGCATATCACGCATAGTACCGGATGGAAAAACAGATGGATTAGATACTTCTTCTCCAATCTTCCAGTCATCACGATCAATCATTGCTCCGAAAATATCAGCAAAAGATTCATTTAAAGCACCAGATTCAAATTGGTATTGTAGGTTTGCTTCGTTTTGGATAACACCATGTGACATTTCATGTCCTGCTACATCTAAAGCTTTTGCAAGCGGCGCATTAAAAGCCTGGTCACCATTACCATAAAACATAGCCGCACCATTCCAAAAGGCATTATCCATAGAGTTGCCATTTTCATCGGCTACATTGATAAACGAAACAATGTTTCCACCTTGCCCATTGATAGACTCTCTTCCAAACGTATTTTTAAAATACTCATAGGCTTTTCCTCCACTATATTGAGAAGAAACAGCGGTCGGATTATTCCAACTATTATTGCTGGAGCTTACATGATCGTAGCTAAAGTTGTTATCGGCTGGTGAGGTATTAAAAGCATTAATTGTCCAGATGACACCAGAAGGATCATTAGGCATATTGGAAAGCGAGGAGTTAAACATGGTTCGACTAGCATCGAGCATGTAATAGGTGCCTCCGCTTTCATAAACGTCAATTGTTCTGGTAAGGCCTTGCAGGTCAGTAGCCTGCGCTGTTTCCGGGCCGAATACTAGACTAGGCGAATGTGTTTCTTTTTCTATGGAAACAGATGGCGTATGTGAATGCTCTTCGCTGCCGCAACGTCCACCATGGATCTGGCAAACATTATTATATTTATGAAGAATGTCTCCTGTTTGTGCATCGATAAAATATTCCCATCGTTCTACAATATTTGGAATAGCAATCACATGCCAGGCTAGTTTTTCTCCGGTAATATTTTTTTCAGGATGATAAATAACTAACTCTGATTTTAATTGTTCATGTGCAATAAAAAATCGCTGACCCGAATCCAATTCCTGCCAGTTCGGATGATCTGACTGGATGATTTGCCCCGCATCAATCTCGCTAATAGAAGGCGTAAGATTTTCTAAAGTTGGAGTAGGGTAGGAGCGACCATTAAAAAGAAAAATTTCCTGATCTTTTTCGTGTAAAATAATTTCGCCTCCATAGACTTTTATTCCATTATGATATTGATCCATTCGGCTGTGTTTAATTCCTCTTGAATCTGTTGACTCTTCTCTTAGTTGAAACTCATCTTCCGGATTTTCAATTTGCAAAGCCGTTTTTACCGCTTCCAGATATTCGCTGCATTTGGTTTCAGAATCTGCATTTCGATTAGAGCTCTCAATTCTCCCTTGAATCATAATGGGTAAGCCAGAAGATTGGTCGGATGTGATTTTTAATGAAGACCCTTTGATCGGACGTTGAAACCGAATAGGCTGACTATAGTCAATGTGTTGATGATCAAAAATACTAGGATTCGCTTTTGGAATTGATTGGCGATGATCTGTTTTAATCGTAATAGACGATTTATCTATGTTCGTTTTCTTTGCAGGACTTATTGTTTTTTGAGCACTGATTTGAAAGGTGCAAAAAACGAACAAGAAAAGAATTGTGTTTTTAATTGTCGTAAAATTAAACATCATATTTGGATTTAAATTTTTTTGCTGAATAGATGGTTTTAAGTTAGCAGATATTATTGTTTACTTATTTGCTTGCTAACTTGTTCACTTGTATTAATCTTTAGCATCAGAGATATGCTTCATCAAAATCTGGTAAATCGTTTTAACTTTACCGTCTACTTCCTGTGATCCTCCCCATTGTATTTTATGATTACCCTCTTTGGTTTTTAATTCTAAAAAATAATTTAAGTTTCCGGGATCATTAAAGTTATAATCCTTTAAGTTAAACGTTTCAAAATTGTTGAAAATCTGTCGCGCTTCTTCCTTTTTTATTTTTTTTACTTTTTTAAAAGCTTTATCTGAAGTTGAGTTTTTGAAAATCACCCCATTCTCAAAAAGATAATAGTTGTTATATGTTCCTGCGAATCCACCGCCACTGCCAAAAACAATTTGGGCATCAGGATAATCATCAGGCGTATATTTACCAGACTTACAATATTGAAATAAAAAAACGGCGCTAAGAATAAGGACGGGTATTAAATATTTCATAAATAGGGATTTGTTTGAATTTATATGTTTATTAGCGTTTTAAGCTTTCTCCTGTTAAATTAACATTTATACCTTTATTAGACGTTCTAAAGAAAAAAACGTTGTCAAAAATTAAAAAGATATTAGTTATTCGTTTTAGCTCGATTGGAGATATTGTGCTGACTTCGCCGGTTGTTCGATGTTTAAAGCAACAATTGAACGCTGAAGTACACTTCTTAACTAAGTCTATTTATGCCCCAATTGTCAAGCCAAATTCAAATATTGATAAAGTTTTTGAAATAAAAAAGGGGCTTAACGAAGTTTTAAGACATTTGGAGTCCGAACGATATGACTATATCATTGATTTGCATAAAAATATTAGAAGCTTTCAGGTAAGAATGGCTTTAAAAACTCGTAATTCAACTTTTAATAAACTGAATTATGAAAAATGGTTGTTAACAAACTTTAAAGTGAATAAGCTGCCAGATGTACATATCGTCGATCGTTATTTGAAAGCTGTTGAATTTTTAGGCGTACACAATGATGGGAAAGGGCTGGATTATTTCATTCCTGAAAAAGAGGAGGTTGATGTTACTTCGATTTTGAAAAAGGAAACCTCTTATATCGCTTTTGCGATTGGAGCTGCACATGCCACCAAACGATTGCCAATAGAAAAAATAATGGAGCTTTGCAAAGGAATAGAAATGCCAATTGTGTTATTAGGTGGAAAAGAGGAACAAGCGATTGGAAATAGTATTGTTCAAAAATTGGGAGACAAGGTGATGAACTATTGTGGACAGTTGACAATCTCTCAATCTGCTTCGCTTGTTCAACAATCTAAATTAGTGATTACACACGATACCGGAATGATGCATATCGCAGCTGCTTTTAAAAAGCCCATTATTTCAATATGGGGTAATACCGTTCCTGCTTTTGGAATGTCCCCTTATTATCCGAATGAGGTGGAGGAGAATCAAAGCTTTGAAGTGGCTGATTTGTCTTGCCGGCCTTGCTCAAAAATCGGATACAAGCAATGTCCTAAAGGGCATTTCAAATGTATGAATTCACAAAATACCACAGCGATATTACAAGCAATTAAAAGAAAGCTTAACCTGATTTAAACCGCTTATGTAGGCTATAAAAAAAGTCATCTCAGTAGCAAATTGGCACATATTTAAAACTAAAATAATTTTTACCCAACGACGTTAGTAAATTATACGTATATTGAGGAAAGCACCTGTTTTAAAACTAAAACTGTCCTTCCCGCTAATTTTTACGGCAATTTTTTATGTATAAACACTACCTAACTATTTTACTCATCTTTGGGCTTGCTGTATTTGCACAGCAGGGAAAAGCGCAGTTGATTTACTTTTCAGATGCCTTTGGTAGCTTATACACCGTTGATATTGCAAATGGTGGATGTGATGTAACTTCGTTAGGAGTAATGCAATACAATGGGTCTGCTTTTGTTGCTACAGATATAGCCTTTCACCCAAATGGAAAACTATATGCTACTAATGGGAGTGGTCTCTTTGAAGTCAATGTTAATTCACAACTTGCCATCTTTATTGGGGATCATAATACGCCAAATATTGATTTTATTAACTCCCTGGTCTGTGATAGCGATGGAGTAATGTATGCTGCAGATACCCGACTTTTCACTATTGATATTAATACAGGATTAGCAACGAATTTAGGATCTCTACCCTGTGAATCAGCCGGTGATTTAGCCTTTAATAATGATGAACTTTACCTGGCATGTGTTGGAAATGATCTTTTAAAAATTAGTATCAACACCCCTCCCGCCAGCCAAGTGGTTGGTAATATGGATGCGAATCTTCCATTTTTTGGAATCGTAACCTTCGCTACGGATTGTTCAGATGTTGAAACTTTCGGAACAGCAGGGAATGGCTTATATCAAATTGATGTTGCCACCGCGAATAGTACATTTGTTTGTAATCTCCCTCCGGCTAACGAAGTATATGGAGCAGCGATGGAAACAGATTTTATCGCATCTGATTGTGAAATTATTTTAGACTTGGATGGAGATAATAGTTCTGGCGCTATAGGTATTGACTTTATTGCAGATACCCTTTGTGGAAATATCCAAACGCCTATTGCTGATATTTTTGATTTTATAGCATCTGCTGAAGGATTAATCGTTGATTCGATGGTCATTAAAATAATTAATGGACAGTTAGATGGAAATGCAGAGCAATTGATTCTTCCACAATCCGGAACCGATTTGGATGTTTTGGGTTCAGGGACCAATCATTTGACCTTGATTAACACACCTGGAATTTTGGATGCGGATATTGTTCATCCGCTCGAAAATACCATGTACCTTAATACAGCGAATCCTTTTACGCCGGGAGTGCGGGAAGTGAGTGTTCAGATTTTTGCTGAAGATGGTATGAATAGTGGGATTGCTATTGCTTATATAGAATTGATTGCCTCAGAAGTATTTACCATTGATTTGGGACCTGATTCTACACTTTGTGAAGGAGAAGTGTTAACGCTTGAAGCGTTTTATGAAGAAGGAGCGTCTTATGTATGGAATGATGGAAGTACTGAATCTACTTTGGAGGTTTCTACATCAGGAACTTACATGGTTACGGTAACCAATGATTGTGGTGGTACAACTACTTCGGATGTAACAATCAGTTTTATTCCAGCGCAAGAAGTACTTGAGTTAGGACCAGATGTAGTTTTATGTCCTGGGGAATCCTTATCGCTGGATGCAACCTTGATAGACGGAACAGCATATGAATGGAGCAATGAAGAAGTTAGTCCGGTTATAACTATTACAGAGTCAGGATTCTATTCTGTAAGTGTATCAGCGAGTTGTGGAATTCAAACAGATGAAATTTTTGTAGAATTTCAGGAGATTCCAACCTTTTCTGTGCTTCCTGATGATACCTTAGGATGTATTGGAGAGAGTATTTTATTAGATGCAACGATGGAAGATGCTTTGACGTATACCTGGCAGGATGGTTCAACGGAACCATTTTTTGAAGTCAGTGAAACAGGGTTTTATAATGTTACTGTAAGTTTTCAATGTGGAGAGTATACAGATGAAGTAGCAGTAGCGTATAATGATTATGACTTTACGATTGATTTAGGAATTGATACGAGCTTTTGTTTTGGAGATAGTGTGCTTTTAGAGCCGAATTCACCTTATGCCCTAAGTTATTTATGGCAAGATGGTTCTACGACTGAAAGTTTTATGGTTGGAAATACCGGAAATTATGGAGTTACGGTGACGGATGGATGTGAGGAAATAAGCGATCAGGTATTTTTGCAAATGACAAGTTGTTGCAATGTATTTGTACCAAATGTATTTTCTCCAAATTTTGATGGAGCGAATGATACCTTTCAAGCGTTTTCTAATTGTGATTTCCCAAGGTTTAGTTTGAAAATCTATAATCGATGGGGTATGCAGGTATATTATACTGAAGATCAAAATGCGGGCTGGGATGGACAAATAAAAGGTAAAAATGGACAGGAAGGTGTTTATGTTTGGTTGATTGAATATAATGATGGCATCGAGGACCAAATTTTATCCGGAGGAGTCACCCTAATACGATAGCTATGAAAAACTACATAACTAAATAACTATATGACCTTTGCCCCCTGACTATATGAATTTATGTCGCATATCAGGTATTAAATAGAAGAATTGAGTTGGGGAATTTGGTATTAACTTATAACTTGCGAGTTTAATTCTTAAAATAGGCTTAAAAACCCTATATTTCGAGATTATTTAACAAAAACCGTTTTTCAGAATATTGATAAACCCTAGTCTATGAAATTGGTTAAAACTTTACTCCTATTTATTTCATTATTATTTTTTGGACAAACTCAAGCTCAGGACATTCACTGGACGATGTTTGATATGTCTCCTCTAACCTTAAACCCCGCATTTACAGGGGCTTATGAAGGTACATTCCGAATCGGAGGAATTTATAGAGATCAGTGGAACTCCTTTGGAGCTTCTGGATTTAAAACGCCTTCCTTTTATGTGGATGCTAACATTTTACCAATAGGTAAAAAAAGCTGGTTGTCTGTTGGAGGTATGATGTATAATGATGAAGCTGGTTCTAATAAACTGACGACATTATCTACTATGGGATCCGCAGCGCTCCATATAGGTTTAAACAAAAAAGCAACCTCTGTATTCACCATTGGCCTTCAAGGTGGGATGGTACAAAGAAGACTCAAAACGGATGGTTTATTATTTGAGGATCAAATCCAGCTAGGAGGAACAAACGATCCTGTGCAGGATAGTGAAAACTTTCCTTTGCTAAATCAAGATCCTGAGAAAAGCTTCTTAGACTTTGCTGCTGGAGTAAAACTGAGCAGCCAATTGAATAAAACGTCTGACGTGACAGTAGGAATGACCTTCCGGCACCTTACCACACCAGAAAATTTCTTTTTGTCAAATACACAAAACCAAGAAGGAGACGATCTTCCTATGTTATTTACCTTACATGGTCGTTTCAATGCTGCACTTAATGATACCTGGTCGATTTCTCCTGCATTTATTTTTAATAAAATATCTTCTGCTAACGAAATAGGCCTTCAGGCTTTAGTTGGTTACAATATTGGAGAAAAGAAAGATATGACGATTTTTATTGGACCTGGATACCGAATGGTTGACAATGATGCCGTTGAGGCCATCTTACGATTTGACTATAAGCAATTTAGAGTTGGAGCAGCTTATGATTTCAACGTTTCATCACTATCTTCTGTTAGTAATAATCAAGGTGGATTTGAAATCGCTGCATCTTATATCGCACGAATCTTTAAAAAGCCAACAGTTAAACCTGTTATCTTCTGTCCAAGATTCTAATAAGAACAATTCAATTTATAGTATTAAAACTTTATAAAGAAATGGTCAAATAATTAATTTCCGATTTTAAAAAGTTAGTGATAACGTTAGAGATTGAGCTAACTTTTTAAACCAAAAGAGGGGATTTAATTTTTGACTAATACTAAAACCTTTTAATAAAAAATAACGATGAGATATATATCAACGCTTATTTTATTGGCCTTTTCAATCGGAACTCTTTTTGCTCAACCTTTAAACCGATCTACAGCAGATGAAATGTTGCAGACCGCAGAGGAGCAATATGAAAAACGTGATTATTATAATGCCTTGGAATGGTATGAAAAAGTTTATGATGAAAACAGAGACTTAGATGTAGCATATAAAATTGCTGTTATCAATGAATCTCTGAGAGATTATAGAAAAGGAGAACGTTCTTGGAAAAGAATCGTCAATAAAAGATCTCGTAAAAAAGTTAACCCTTATATGCCTGATGCCCGATTCAATTATGCTCGAATGCTTAAAATGAACGGTAAGTATAGCGAAGCGAAAAGTGAATTTCAGTTATACATCAGCGAGGCAGAAGATCCAACAATGATTGCAAAAGCAAAAACTGAATTAATTGGTTGTGAGATGGGGAGAGAAATGGACGAAGTTGCTGGCTTGAAAATTGAAAATGCCGGAAAAAAAATAAATACCAAATATTCTGAATACTCTCCGCATTTAGTAAGTGGAACAGAAATCTATTATACGGCCATTCAGGCGGATGATGTGATTTATGTAGAAGAGACTAAAGATGATTTCCATTCCAGAGCTTTTGTTGCTAAAAAAGATGGAGATAAGTGGGGCGAGGGAAGCGCTCTTGGTACCAATATCAATAGAGAAGGATACCATATTGGTAATCTTTCTATCTCCGCAAATGGTAATCGAATGTACTTTACACGAGCTTTATTAGACGGAAACGAAATGAGCGAAAGTAAAGTTTATTATAGTGATAAAGGCGGTGATGGATGGGGACCAGCCAGTGAAGTAGAAGGTGTCAATGGCGATTTTATCGTTAGACAACCAGTCGCTGGAGAATTATTTGGATCAGAGGTATTGTTCTTTGTTTCTAATATGGACGGTGGATACGGTGGATATGATATTTACTATTCAACGCGTCGCGGGGAGTCTTATTCTCCTCCTGTAAATCTTGGTAATACCATCAACACAATTGGTGATGAAGAGTCTCCGTATTATCGAGGTGGAGATTTATATTTTAGCTCAGATGGACATGCTGGTCTTGGTGGCTTTGATATTTTCTCTTCTGAATGGAATGGTTCTAATTGGAGCAAACCACTTAATTTAGGAAAAGGATATAACTCGCCACAAGATGATCTTTACTTTAGTATTGATGAAGATGGTTATAATGGATTATTAGTGTCTAATAGAGAAGGTACACGTTCAGCACATGGACGTACTTGCTGTAATGATATTTGGACAGTTGAAAAACAAAAGGTGATTCTTGACTTAGCTGCATTGGTTTTTACTGAAGAGAAAAAAGAGTTGAATGGCGCTACTGTTCAGTTAATTCAAATGATTAGCAATACGCCGGGAGAAACAAAAGATAATACAAAAGATAATTCTCATGCATTCTCTTTCCCTTTAGATCGGGAAATGGCGTACATGTTGATCGCTACTAAAGAAGGGTATTATCCGGATACTTTACAGTTTAATACTGCTGGAACTACCGAGACTAAAACTTTTGAAGAAAAATTTTATTTAAAACCTGTTCCTGCTCCACCAGCAGAGCCAGTATACGAGATTATCACTACGAATAAACCAATCGAATTAGAAAATATCTTCTACGATTTTAATGATGATAAAATCCTTTTGGATGCTGAAAAAGATTTGACTGTTATTATGGAGTTGATGAACGAATATCCGGATATGGTGATTGAGTTATCTTCTCATACCGATTCGCGAGGTGCTACAGGATATAATAGAAAACTTTCGCAGCGTCGTGCTACTTCCGCTAAAAACTGGTTGACTGCCAGAGGGATTGATGCATCACGGATTGCTGCTGTAGGGTATGGAGAAGATCAAATTCGAAACCAATGTACCAATGGTAAGAAATGTTCTGATGAAGAGCATCGATACAATAGACGTACAGAGTTTAGAATTACCTCTGGACCTACGGAAATCAAGATCGAGAAAAAACGGTTGAAAAAAAAAGTAAACTAGGGACTGGTTCAAGTTCAACAACGGTCCCTGCAAAAGTGCAGGCGAAAGGTTTACAGCTTACTTTTGATAAAGAATTTCACGATTTCGGTCGCGTAAAAAAAGGAGATACTGCAGAGTATACTTATAAGTTTACCAATACCGGAGATGAAGATATTACGCTCGAATTAGTATCTGGTTGCGATTGTTCTCAAATCACTTATGATGAAGGAGCAACATACAAACCAGGAGAAAAAGGAAAGATCAATGTGATTTTCCATAGTAAAGATGAAGAAAAAGGGAAAAGACAGAAAACCCTTGACATCTTATTGGAAAACATAAATCCGAAAACGGGATACCAATATATCTTCGAATTAAAATACGATGTGATCGTCTATTAAATTAACGATTCCAAAAGTTACTTATAAAAAATGAAGGAATGAATCAAGCGATTCATTCCTTCATTTTTATTTATAGCTACCCTATATAGGATTCAAAAAAAAAACTAATAAAAATTCTTTCCCTTCCGTAAAGCCTCCAACAAATCTATATCCTGCTCATTCTTAATCAAAGCCCCTAAATGAGGAGGAATGTCTTTGTTCAAATCAATGTCCCCCAAATCATCCGCCTGGATTTTTTCAAGAAGTAATAATTTTAGCCAATCAATAAGCTCACTGGTAGATGGCTTTTTCTTTACACCACGTACGTCTCGGATTCCATAAAACAGCTTCATTGCATTAGTGACTAATTCCTGTTGTATGTCAGGATAATGAACATCAATAATTTGTTGCATGGTCTCCTTATCTGGAAAGCGGATATAATGAAACAAACAACGTCTGAGAAAAGCATCTGGAAGCTCTTTTTCATTATTCGACGTAATCAAAATAATTGGCCGCTTTTTCGCTTTGATCGTTTTTTGTAACTCGTAGCAATAGAACTCCATTTTGTCCAGCTCCAAAAGTAAATCATTTGGAAATTCAATATCCGCCTTATCAATTTCATCAATCAACAATATGACGGAATCATCTGTATCAAAAGCTTCCCAGAGTTTTCCTTTTTTGATATAGTTAGAAATATCTTCAACGCCTTCTGCTCCAAGTTGTGAATCACGCAGTCTGGAAACAGCATCATATTCATACAAACCTTGCTGCGCCGTCGTGGTAGATTTTACATGCCAGGTAATAATTGGCTTTTTTAAAGATTTAGCAATTTCATGGGCAAGCAATGTTTTACCAGTTCCAGGCTCACCTTTTACAATTAAAGGCTTTTCGAGATGGATGGCTGCATTGACGGCAATTTGTAACTCTTCAGTTGCTACGTAGCTATCTGTACCTTTAAATTTCATGCTGATGATTTTCTTTTTAACTTGGAAGCCAAATAATTTATTAAAGCTAGCTTGTTCAGCTGTAAAAGTAAAAAATAAATGGAAGAAAGCTCATCCCTTTTTGGAGTTCTGCAAGAAGCCTGGGAACTAATGACCTGGGTAGAGATTGTTGCGGTCATTACTGGCCTGGCCTATATTTTTCTTGCTCTTAAAGAAAACAGCTGGTGTTGGCCTTTTGGGATTATAAGTTCTGCCTTAAGCATTTATGTGTTTTATACCGGAGGACTCTTTGCAGAGTCAATACTCTACTTTTACTATGTTATTGCAGGTTTTTATGGCTGGTATATTTGGAATAAGCAAAGTAAAGAGTCAGACACTGTTTTAGATCAGGAAATACAGCAACAAAAAGAGGTAGAAATCCATACCTGGACGATTAAAGAGCATGGTCTTGCTTTTATAGTTGGAATAGCCCTCTCCTACATTTTAGGATGGCTATTACAAAGATTCACTCCTGCAGATGTCCCTTATCTGGACGCATTTACGACTATTTTTAGTTTTGTTGCTACCTATATGGTAACCCGTAAAGTATTGGAAAATTGGCTGTACTGGATTGTTCTAAATTTAATAACGATTGGAATGTACTCCTATAAAGGCTATTATCTGTATGTGCTACTCACAATTGTGTATTTAATCATTGCTGCTCAAGGCTATAAAGTTTGGAAAAAACGAATGTCATTGTCAATAGTAAAATAATTTCGAACAAATAACGGGTTTATACGTAAGGATTATTAGTTTCGAAGTCTTTTATTTAGACGAAATCTAAATAAAAGAATGGGTTTAAATAAGCATTATATAGTATATATTTTCATTAAAAAGCTTTATATCTTTGTGCCGATTTTTTAGGCCCGTTTTTGTGAAGGAAAATTGACTTTTTCTAATCACATTCAATCTTAATTGACCTACTAATTATCATATTTTTAACAAAAAAATTAGTGCCTTGAAGAACGGAATAAATAAACTCGCATTCCTTATTTTCTTCCTCACGATTACGTTTACAGCTTCGGCACAATCCTCTGGTGGAGGATCTCTATCTAATTATTTTATCTATGCGCTTGTAGGAGCTGCTGCTTTAATCCTTATTGGAGTAGTCCTCAATGTTTCAGATAACTTACTACAGATAGAAGCGAAGCAACTAGGAGCGGAAGGTGAAGGAGAAGATTTTTCCATTTTTCCATCTCTTGGAAAATTATTTCAATCTGCTCCACCCGAGTATACCAATAATGAACCTGTCAAGCATTTGAAGCAAGGTCATGATATATTATTGGAAGGGGTAGCAGAAAAAACGATCAATCGTGATGTTCAGTCGAACACCTTTGCTATTCAACCTCAAAATTTTATCGGGATGTCTCCAATTCCTAAAGTTGTACCAGAAGTTGGAACGACGGTAAAAGCAGGTGATACACTGTTTTTCGATAAAAAAAGACCAGAAGTAAAATATGCTGCTCCAGTAAGTGGGGAGGTCATAGAGGTCAAAAGAGGAGCAAAGCGGTCTATTGCTGAGATTATTATTTTGAAAGATAAGGAAATGCAATATCGATCTTTCGAAAGTTTTGATCTTGCAAACGGATCTCGCGAAGATTTAGTCAATTATATGCTGGAAAGTGGTGTTTGGACTTTTATTCGTCAGAGACCGTATGATGTAGTTGCTAATCCTGCTGAAACTCCAGCTAATATTTTTGTGTCAACATTTGATTCTGCTCCTTTAGCACCGGATCTTGATTTTGTGATTCAAGGAAAAGAGGTAGCTTTTCAAAAAGGATTAGATGTTTTAGCAAAATTGACGGAAGGGAAAGTTTATCTAGGTATGGATGGCCGAGGAGAAAATAGTCCTGCTGCTGGTTTTACAAATGCAACAGGTGTGGAGCGTCGATGGTTTAATGGACCACACCCAAGTGGAAACGTTGGTATCCAGATTCACCATACTGCTCCTGTAGATGGAAACCGTAAAGCATGGGTACTTGGTGTACAGGATGTCATTTCGGTAGGAACTCTTTTCAGTGAAGGAAAATATGATGCAAGTCGTCTGGTAGCTGTTACTGGAGCGGAGATCGAGAATCCAACCTATATTCATACCTATCAAGGAGCTAATATCGGTGATTTGATAAAAGGACAGATGAGTGATGAAAAAGTAAGAGTCATCTCTGGTGATGTGCTTTCTGGTAAACAAAAGACAACAGATGGATTCCTTAATTATTTTGACGATCAAATTACGGTAGTAAAAGAAGGAGACTATTATGAAATGTTTGGCTGGTTATTACCAATTGCTCCACGACCAACGGTTTCAAAAACGTTCCCGAATTTCCTATACAAAGATTTTAAATTCACACCAGATACAAATACACACGGAGAGAAAAGAGCTTTTGTAGTAACAGGTCAATATGAGAAAGTATTGCCAATGGATGTCTTTCCGCAACATTTAATGAAAGCAATTCTCGTAAATGATTTTGAACGAATGGAAGGCTTAGGAATTTATGAGTTAAGTGAAGAAGATGTTGCTTTGTGTGAATTTGTTTGTACTTCTAAACAACCGCTACAATCTATTCTTCGGGAAGGATTGGATGCTATGTTAGAACAAGGATAATATAATTTGAAACTAGTATCAGGTATAAGTTTATTTCCTGATTTAGTTTTATAACAATACTTAAAAAAGAAAATGGGTCTTTTAAAATATTTACAAAAAATTGAGCCAGACAAAAAGAAATCGCCATTCTTGCATACGCTGTATGATGGTTTCTTTACGTTTGCTTTCTCACCAAATCAAACAACCGCAGGTGGTGTTCACATCCGAGATGGTATGGATCTGAAACGGACCATGGTACACGTGGTGATTGCTATGCAACTTTGCTATGTTTTTGGAACCTATAATATTGGGCACCAACATTTCGTAGCCTTAGGGATGCATACTGGTTTTATAGAAGCAATCCATCTTAAATTAGCTTACGGTTTAATCCAGATTCTTCCAATTTTTGTCGTGACGCACCTTGTGGGCTTAGGGATAGAGTTCTGGTATGCC
Source organism: uncultured Saprospiraceae bacterium (assembly GCA_964467425.1). Lineage (GTDB taxonomy): Bacteria > Bacteroidota > Bacteroidia > Chitinophagales > Saprospiraceae > JAHDHW01. The sequence goes on along the minus strand of CAYXQH010000005.1, from coordinate 13,335 downwards.
GCCAAGAAAGGACACGCAATTGAAGAAGGATTTCTGGTCTCTGGAGCACTGATTCCTTTAATCATGCCACCAGATATTCCACTTTGGATTTTAGCAATGGCAGTAGGATTTGCTGTATGGATTGGAAAAGAAGCTTTTGGTGGAACAGGAATGAATATTTTGAACGTCGCCTTATTGGCACGTGTATTTGTATTTTTCGCTTATCCGACTACTATCTCAGGAGATCACGTCTGGGCATCTACTTTCCTGGCTATGGAAGATGTTGATGGTGTTCAAACAATTTCTAATACAGTAAAAGCCGCCGCCGGATCGGTCGCAGACTATAGTTGGTGGCATACCGGCTTCTTTAACGGGCTCTTTGATTGGATGGGACTGGATACGTTTCAGGTTGGAGCCACGGTCGTTGACGGTTATACCGGAGCAACCCCAATGGGAATCGCTGCTAAAGGTTCTTGGGAAGATGTTACGGCAGTATATTCAACAGGTCAAATGTGGTGGGGAGCTATTCCTGGTTCGGTAGGAGAGACTTGTAAACCAGCTATCTTAATTGGCGCAGCCTTTTTATTAATAACAGGAATTGCGAGCTGGAGAATCATGTTGAGCATGGTTTTGGGTTGTATAACAATGGGATTAATATTAAATGCCTGGGGAGCAACAGAATTTATGCTGATACCTTGGTATTATCAGTTTTATCTAGGAAGTTTCTTCTTTGCTATGGCATTCATGGCAACAGATCCGGTGACAGCAGCCTCTACTAATCGTGGTAAATGGGTATATGGATTTTTAATTGGAATGATCGGTTTGATCGTTCGGGTATTAAATCCTGCTTATCCAGAAGGATGGATGTTAGCGATTTTATTCATGAACGTTTTTGCGCCACTTATTGATCACTATGTGATCGAAGGAAATATGAATCGTCGAGCAAAGCGTATGGCGAAATTAGAAGAAGCAACTGCAACAGCTTAAAACTTTAAGGGTTTTTTAGCTGTTTAATTAAAAATACTTTTTGTAATCAAAATCAATAAATTGTGAGTACAGGTTACGTTGTTAGATTCGTATTAATAATGACCTCAATCGTTGCGGTCTTGCTCTCCCTTTTGACGCTTAGTTTGAAAGAGAAATCATTAGCAAATGAAGCTGTTTTTAATAAAAAAGCAATTTTGTCCGCCGTCGCTGACCACCTAGGTGAAGGCGTTGTACATAAAGATTTAAAAGATGAAGAAGTCCTGGAAATTTTTGATAATAAAGTGGTACAGGTGGCTTTAGATATGTCTGGTAAGAAACTAAGTGCTGAGGATATTATTGCAGCAGGTTATAAAGGTGGAAAACCAGAAAACATTGATATGGCAAAGGAGAAGAAAAAAGATGAAGCGGTAAGAATACTGCCTGCTTATGTTTATGATACAGGCAAAGGTAAATTTTATATTTTTAGTGTTCGTGGAAGTGGACTTTGGGATGAAATCTGGGGAAATATAGCTTTAGAAGAAGATCTGAAAACGATCGCAGGTGTATCTTTTGATCACAAAGCTGAAACACCTGGTCTGGGAGCAGAGATCAAAGACAATCCTGCTTTTCCAAGACAATTCAAAGGAAAACAAATTTACAATAGCAAAGGAGAGTTTACTTCTGTAGACGTAGTAAAAGGTGGAGCTGATAAAGGTGATCCACATGCAGTCGATGGAATTTCCGGAGCAACGGTAACCGCCGTTGGAGTGGATGAAATGTTAGAAAGAGGCTTGAAATACTATGAGCCTTATATCAATCAGATTAAAACTAGCACAGGTTTAAAAAATTAAAGTAGAACAGGCTAGCCTGTTTAATAAAAATATTAGAGTTCTAAAATAACTTAAAAAATGGCTGAAAATACAGTTCAGGAAGCAAAGGTACAAGAGCCCTTATTTGGGAAAAAGGAGCGAAAGCTACTTACAGATCCTTTGAATGATAATAACCCGATCACGGTACAGGTACTTGGTATCTGTTCAGCATTAGCGGTGACCTCCTTAGTTTTACCATCTTTGGTAATATCTATAGCGGTAGTTTTCGTTTGTGCTTTTTCAAGTTTAATTACCTCTCTGGTTAGAAATGCAATTCCAAGCCAGGTTCGTATGATCGTTCAATTGGTCATCATTGCAACGTTGGTAACCGTAGTAGAATTGACACTAAAAGCATTTAGCTATCCGGTTTACAAACAACTCTCCGTATATATTGGATTGATTATCACCAATTGTATCGTAATGGGACGTTTGGAAGCATTCGCAATGGCAAACAAACCCTGGAGATCCTTTCTGGATGGTATCGGAAATGGATTGGGTTATGGAGCGATTTTAATTATCGTTGCAGTGATTAGAGAGATTTTTGGAAAAGGATCCTTATTCGCGGGTAGCGCATTAGAAATGAAAATGATTGGCTCAAGTAGTGAATATTGGATCAATACAGCTGCTACTTCAGGATGGCAAACTTGGTTTGGTTGGTATAGCAATAATAACTTAATGGTATTACCTGCTGCAGCAATGTTCGTAATCGGTTTGCTGATTTGGTTCCAAAGAAGTCGAAATACCAAATTGATCGACATCTCCTAATTAAGGAGAAAATTATTTTGATAAAAAAATTAAAAACTTGTATTAATAAAATATCATGGGCGAATTTATAAATACTTTTATTAAAGCGGCGTTCGTAGAAAATTTGGTCTTAGCATATTTCCTTGGAATGTGTTCCTACCTCGCCGTTTCTAAAACGGTAAAAACAGCTTTCGGTCTTGGTCTTGCTGTAATTTTTGTATTGGTAGTAACCATGCCAATCAACTGGTTGATCAACGAATATCTATTAAGTGAAAATGGACTTTTTGGAGTCGATTTGGTATTCCTTAGATTAATTCTATTTATTGCCGTAATTGCATCAATGGTACAATTAGTGGAGATGATTGTAGAAAAAGTATCTCCCTCCTTATATAATTCCCTGGGGATTTTCCTGCCGCTGATAACGGTGAATTGCGCCATACTCGGGGGCTCCCTGTTTATGGTCTCCAGAGAATATGACTTTACCAATTCTATAGCCTTTGGACTTGGCGGAGGATTTGGCTGGTTTTTAGCAATTATTGCTATTGCAGCAATTCGAGAAAAAATCAGATATTCCAATGTACCTCCAGCGCTTCGAGGTTTAGGAATGGCATTCATCCTCACAGGCTTAATGGGAATCGCCTTTATGAGCTTGATGGGAATTGATCCAGCTGCTTTTGCTTCTAAGTAGGAAGCAATTTTAGAAATAATATTTTAAAATAACAGAACAGATAAATAATGATTTTTCTTTTCGATTTTCCGACACTTGGGTTTGCAATAATCGTTTTCGTAACGGTTATTCTATTATTGTCTTTCATGCTGATTGCAGCTAGAAAGCGATTGGTTCCTCAAGGTGATGTCAATATTATTGTAAATGGTGATGATGAGAATCCTTTGGTCGTAAAACCCGGAGTGACTCTTTTAACAGCACTTTCTGAAAAAAGCGTTTTCCTACCTTCTGCTTGTGGAGGAGGTGGAACTTGTGCGATGTGCGAATGCCATGTAGATGAAGGTGGAGGTGATGTTCTTCCAACAGAGATGAATCACCTTTCTCGTAAAGAAGCTGCTGAAAATAAACGATTAGCCTGTCAGGTTAAAGTTAGAGGCGATATGGTTATTCGTATCCCAGAAGAAATTTTTGGTATCAAAAAATGGGAATGCGAAGTAGAGTCCAATTATAATGTAGCCTCTTTTATTAAAGAGTTTGTTGTAAAACTTCCAGAAGGCGAGGAACTTGATTTTCAGGCTGGTGGATATATCCAGATTGATGTACCAGAGATTGTGGTCGATTATAAAGATATGGATATCACGGCACACCCACGTTTGGGTAAAAAACCTGATGAGTTTCAATCAGAGTGGGATAAGTACAAGCTGTGGGATTTGACCATGAAAAATGATGAGCCAATATTCCGTGCTTACTCTATGGCAAATCACCCTGCTGAAGGAAATATCGTCATGTTGAATATTCGGGTAGCAACACCACCATGGGATAGAGATAAAAACGGATGGATGGATGTAAATCCTGGTATCTGCTCTTCTTTTGTTTTTGGTTGTAAGCCAGGTGATAAAGCGACCATTTCAGGTCCTTACGGAGAGTTCTTTATCAAGCCAACGAAAAAAGAAATGGTATACATCGGTGGTGGTGCAGGAATGGCGCCATTACGATCGCATCTGTTTCACTTATTTCATACCTTGAAAACAACGGATCGAAAAGTTACCTACTGGTACGGAGGACGAACGAGAAGAGAGTTGTTTTATATCGAAGATTTCCGTCAGATCGAACGAGATTTTCCAAACTTCAAATTCTATGTAGCCTTGGATAATCCATTGGAAGAAGACAATTGGCAAGTGAAAGAAAATTTAGAAGGCGAAGGCGATGGTTTCAAAGGATATATCATGAACGTAGTGAATGAGCAATATCTTAAAAATCACCCAGAGCCAGAAGAAATTGAATATTACTTCTGTGGACCTCCTGCGATGAATGCTTCTGTAATCCGTAGCTTAGATGAGCTTGGTGTACCAGAAGAAAATATCGCATTCGATGATTTCGGAGGCTAAAAAAAACTTAGTATAAAAAATAAAAGGCGTTTCTCATTTGAGAAGCGCCTTTTGTTTTTATATAATGGAATGGAATAAACAAATTCTAATACAGACAGATGGCTAAGTAATCACTCCAAAGCTTTGCCAAGCGCCATTCACAAATACCCAACCGATGTTTTCTCCTACAGCAGGTTCAAAACGCCATACGATATCACCGTTTTCGTAGAAGTTAGATGCTTGAGGAATCGTTTCTGATAAATAAGAATCAAATTGAGGATATTGCCAGGTACACGTTTGATCACTTTGGTTATTGACCATTTTGCAGTTTTCATAGATGGTGTTACTACTTGGGAAAAACACATCTTCACTTACATTAGTAGCCATGTTTTGGGCATAAAGCGCATTTTTGATTTGAAGGTTTTGTTGGTAGTATGGATATATACGGAAGCAGGTTCTTACATTATTAAAGATGTTATTGCTAACGTTTAAGTTGTCGAATTTTTCACTTACGTTAATAGAAATAGCATGTCCATTTTTTGTATATATATCTTGAAAATTATTTTGACCAATATGAATATTTCCACCTACATCCACCATTTGTATTCCAAAGCCAAGAACCTTGGAGGCACTTGCAGGATCGTCTACTATCAGACCTTGAATTGTATTGTTTAAGATTGAAAAATGATTGAACCCTCGAGTAATATAAATACCTCTTGCCACTCTTTGATTTTGATTGTTTTTATTGCTGGGAAGATCATTATGAAGAAAGAGGTTATTGATTTGATTAGCATGAATTCTGGTATTGCCTATGATTTCATCGCTAGGTTCTACAGCACCAGGAGTTGCTCGAACACCCGTCGATACATGATTGAGTTGGTTACCGGTTATCAACATACGATTTCCATCAGCCATGATACCTGTTCCATAGCTTCTATAATTTGTCAGAAAATCCGGACTAAAAGAAACATTATTATTACTGATGACAACCTCATAGCCTCTGGCATTTCCAGGAAAATTACTAGAGCTAAAGGATGAGATTCCCTTTACTTTAATGGCCCCTTCTCCTGTACTCGCATTTTGTAAAACATTATTTGAAATGACGGTTTTAATTGCTTTAACATAAATACCATCTGTTTGTAATAATTCTATAGCTTCTGTATTACTTGATCCTGTTTCTTTGACTCCTCGGATATTTTTCAATACATTGTTTGCAATGACCACTAACTCTCCACCGACGATTAATATGGCTGCGCTTTTAAATTTAAACTGCACATTTTCAATGGTGTTTTCTGTAATCACAATTTTAGAAGATAGCTTTATTACTGGATTTTGAGATGCTTGCCCTCCATGCCCAATATCAATTACATTATGATATAGATTATAATCAGGACCAATACTAGCAATACTCCTAAAAACATTTTTTGTAATGATAATATCATGACTATTGGGTGCTTTAATTCCAATCACCCGGCCTTTTAAATCTTCAAATGTACAGTTTGCAATATAGGCCTTTCGACAACTAAATTCTTCAGTCGAACTTGATGAGAAAATGAAGCTATTCCCATTCTTTACTTGCACATTTTGGATGTCTAGTTCAAAATTTCCAGTAGGGTCGTGAACGTTAATCACAATACTGAAGTTGGTAAAAGTGGGACCATCAAAACAAATGCGGCTTTCATCTCCAGGGCTGACTAAAAAATTGACATCATTAGCTGCACAAATTTTACCTTTCCCAAATAACTTTAGGTTTTCTCCGTCATCTAAAACAATTTTTTTATTGAAAGGAGAAGCATTAGGTACATCAAAATGATATTCTTCTTGACTATCATCGATATGCAAAGTTACATCATTGGCAATAGCATATTTAAGAGCATGGTAAAGACTATCTTCCGCTAATGAGTTAGGTAGACGAAACCATTTTGCGTTTGGCATTCCATCATAGACTCTAGTCCATTTGGCATCGGATCCGGTTCTATTGAAGATTGTTCCGCCATCAGGAACACTGGTATTATTAGGATCAAAATAGAAAAATCCACGAATAGGTTCATTCGTAACTAAAATGATATTACTTGTACCAGAATAGGCTTCTAAAGCAATATAATCATCTACAGATGAAACGACTTCAGGGGGTAAGTTTTCTAATTGTTTTGCACTAAGAGTAAGGGTGCCGATTCCTAATCCGGCAGCTACAGTGCTTATACGTTTGACTAGATTTCTTCTAGAATTATTCATAGCTTTTTTTATTTAGAAATAAATTTGAAATTCAACTTCTTGATAAAGAAAAGCAGAAAAGAAGTGATTGTCGCCCCAATGGAAGCATTGGTACTTAAAAGAGGAGTGTTTTAAACTAAAAATTTCTTTTTATAGGCAGAAGGGGAGTATCCAGTTGATTTTTTAAAAATCCGATTAAAACTAGTTTTAGAATTAAATCCAGACTCATATGCGATTGCCATCAAAGTATATTTTTCAAATGCTGGATTCGCCATTTTCGTTTTCACTTCTTCAACACGATAGTTATTAATGAAATCATAAAAGGAGGTATCTAAATATTGGTTAAGGAGAGTGGATAGTTTTTTGTCAGAGGTAGAGATCAAATTGGCAAGTGTTCCAAGATTTAAATCTTCATTTAAATAAGGCTTTTTAATTTCCATAATTTGTAAAAGACAAGTTTTTAAAGCATCTATTTCTTGCTGATCGGTATTGACTAGAGGATGGTTGCCAGGAGGATATTCATTTTTATTGATGATAGTTTGATCCTCTTCAACGATGAAACCTAAGAGTAAAATCCGGGATTGAGTTGTTCCGAAATACCCTAAATAAATGATTAATGTCAGGATTGCAAGAACTATAAGAATCCCTGATTCCAATCCTGTATTAGTAGAAGTTATTTCATAAATTAAAACCAAAATGTCAAGAGCAGTAATGATGGATAATCCACTTAAAAGATTTTTGATCCAATTTATATCTTTAGAATGAAGATTGCAATAATTAGCTTTTACACTCTTTTGAAATTGGTTCAAAAGTTTCAAGGCAAGAATTAAATAAAGTAATAAAAACCCATCTTGGATGAAAACCTCAAATTCATCAATGTTGTTATCCTGTAAGAATTCTATATACTTAAATAAAGGCTTACTAATTATAAAGGAAATAATTAGGGGGATAACAATAATCATCATGTACAGAAAAAAAGGTATAAAATGTTTAACGTTGTTTTTGATAAGACCTTTCTGTTTATAGTATAAAGATTTTACATAGAGATATAAGAGCGGTCCTAGTATATATCCAACAGGTTCAGATAGAAAAAAACCGGATAAGAAAAGAGGTTTAATTCGGTGTATTTCGCCATAACCCTGTAGCAATACGGAGAATAAAATGATAAAAATAAAAATAAGGATATGCTGAGGTAATTCTCTTTGCTTAGCTCTACTTAAGAAAAATAGGATGACTAAAATTAATATGATACCAGAAATAAGAAGGAAATCTATGAACAGCTCCATTATGGACGTATGTTTTAGTTTTACAATGTAATAGTAGCTTTACGATTAGACGTTCTTTTGGAGGCTTACCCCTAGCTTTCCTGAAAAATTTATAATACGATTATAATATTCTTAGTTCTTAATAAAAAAGTGAAGTCTAATCTTCAAAAAATTATAAAAAAACAAGAAACTAAAACTCTATTCCTTGTGTTGAGCTCCGTATATTCGCAAACTATAAAGGAATTACAATGACAGAGACTAAAAGATATACCGTTACCTCCGCTTTACCATATACTAATGGTGCTTTGCATTTAGGCCATTTAGCAGGCGCTTATTTGCCTGCAGACATTTATGTACGTTATCTGAGATTGCTGGGAAAGGACGTTGCCTTTATCTGCGGATCAGATGAGCATGGGGCAGCGATAACGATTCGAGCTAAAAAAGAAGGCATCTCTCCCAGAGATATTATCGACAAATACCACGAGCTAAATAAAGCGACCTTTCAAAAATTAGGAATTTCTTTTGATATCTATCATCGAACTAGCGATCCTTTACATCATAAAACAGCACAGGAGTTTTTTAAAAAAATGTATGATAAAGGAGATGAATTTGAAGAGCGAACGAATGAGCAGTATTATGATGAAGAGTATGATCAGTTTTTAGCAGACCGATATATCATAGGTACCTGCCCAAAGTGTAGCCATGAAGAAGCATATGGCGATCAATGTGAAAATTGCGGATCTACACTTTCTCCTACCGAACTCATCAATCCTAAATCTACCATTAGTGGAAACAAACCAATTCTAAAAACAACAACTCATTGGTTTTTTAAATTAAATAAACATGAGGAATGGCTTCGAGAATGGATCAAAAATGGTCAGCTTGATGGTCAACAACATCATGATCCAAAAACCTGGAAAAATCATGTGGTCGGACAATGTTTAAGTTGGTTGGACGGTGAGGATGGCTTACAACCCAGATCGATCACCAGAGATTTGGATTGGGGAATTCCTGTACCAGTAGAAGGAGGAGAGGGGAAAGTTTTATATGTTTGGTTTGATGCGCCAATCGGTTATATCTCAGCGACGAAACAATGGGCAGAGGATAATGGAAAAGACTGGAAAGATTATTGGCAATCCGATGAAGCGGAGTTGGTTCATTTTATTGGAAAGGATAATATTGTGTTTCACTGTATCGTCTTTCCGTCTATGCTAAAAGCAGATGGTAATTATAATCTTCCTGTTAATGTTCCCGCGAATCAGTTTTTAAATTTTGAAGGTAGAAAATTTTCAAAATCTAAAGGCTGGGGAATTGAGCAGCATCAATACCTCGAAGAGTTTAAAGACTTTCCGAACAAAGAAGATGCCTTGCGTTATGCTTTGATTCGTAATGCGCCGGAAAATAAAGACGCTGATTTTAAATGGGATGAGTTTATTGATTTTCATGATAATGAATTGGTTGGAAACGTTGGGAATTTTATCAATCGAGTAATCGTATTGACCCAGAAGTATTATGATGGAAAAGTTCCAGTTGTCAAATTGGAAACGAATGCATTGGATGAGGTGAAAAACCTATTGAGTCAGTTTCAGAAAAATGTAGAAAGTTATAAGTTCAGAGAAGCAATTCAAACCTATTTAGAACTTTCTTCTTATGGAAATACCTATTTACAAGATGTTTCTCCATGGAAAATATGGAAAGAAGATCCGGAAAGTGAAGACGTGAAAGTTTGTATTAATAAATGTGTTCAAATCGTAGCAGTATTGAGTGTGCTTTGCGAACCGTTTATTCCGTTCTCTGCTAATAAAATTCGTAAATTGATTAATTTGCCAGAGCTGGAAAACGGAGATCTTCAAAAACTAATTGATCAATTGAATGGAAGAGAGGCTCTAGTTGCAGGGGATCATCAGCTCGGCGAACCCGAATTGCTTTTTGCAAAAATCAATGATCGTAAAGATGATAGCCGATTAAAAATTATCGAAAAACAAAAAATGCATTTAGCAGCAATCCTGGAAGCAGAAGAGGCAAACCAACGTGAGCCGATCAAACCGGAAATTACGTTTGACGATTTTACAAAATTGGATATTCGAACTGGAACTATAAAAACTGCTGAAGCGGTAGAAAAGGCAGACAAGCTTTTAAAATTAACAGTAGATATTGGATTGGAAACTCGTACCGTTTTATCTGGTATTGCAAAACAGTTTAAACCAGAAGATTTAATTGGTGAGCAAGTAGTGTTATTAGCCAATCTGGCTCCTCGCAAAATGAGAGGCGTGGTTTCTCAAGGAATGGTTTTGATGGCAGAAGATGAAAATGGAAAACTTAGTTTTGTGAAACCTGGCGAGCCCTGGGATAATGGACATGTTGTAAAATAGGTGAATAACTTGAATCAATGTTTTATAAAAAACTTCAAATTCCGCTTTTAGTTCTTTTTTTGTTGGTGACTTTGGTCACGGGCTATATGATGTATGCCCGATATGAAGCCGAAGAATTATGGAGTTATTTACCACTTGGATTTTTTATTGGGCTTTGGGGATCAATAGTTGTTTTAGCGAAAATGCTGTTTTCAAAAATAGATTTAAATGCTAGACTATTAGGTTTGTCTACCTTGTCTGGGATTTTGTTAGCATTAGGTTTTCCACCTTTCTATTCAACTTCAATCATTTTTATAGGTTTCGTTCCACTTCTATTAGTCGAGCAGGAAATTGTAAATTGGAATACTAAGAAATCAGCCTGGACAGTTTTTAAATATGCCTATCATACTTTTGTTGTTTGGAATATCTTTGCGACGTATTGGGTAGCGAATACGGCGTTCTTTGCTGGAGTCTTTGCGATCTGGGTAAACTCCCTTTTTATGAGTATTCCTTTTGTCTTATTTCATTTAGCGAAAAAGCGAATGCCAAATTTAGGGTGGGCAGCCTTGGTTACTTTTTGGATAACCTTTGAATATCTTCATTTGCATCACCAACTTTCCTGGCCCTGGCTAACCTTAGGGAATAGTTTGTCAGAGTATCCAAGCTGGATTCAATGGTATGAATACACGGGTGTGTTTGGCGGAACCTTATGGATTCTTCTAGCGAATGTTTTGTTTTATAAAATAGTAAGCAATTATTATTTTCATAAAAGTGGGTTTACAATTAAAAGTATTACTAAACCATTTGCATTAGTAATCATCCCGATTTTAGTATCTATGGGGATTTATTATTCTTATGAAGAGCAAGGGCGTGAAATTGAAGTAGTGGTCGTGCAACCCAATTTTGAACCCCACTACGAAAAGGATAGCTATAATAAAGCAGATCAATACAAATACCACACGAAATTGTCGTATGATAATGGAACTAAAGAAACGGACTATTTTATTTTCCCGGAAAGTAGTTTTAGTAGCCTGGATGAAAGAGCTCTAAACACGAATCGTGTCATTAAAGATTTAAAAGATTTCCTTAATCGAAATTTCCCTGAATCAAAGTTAATCATGGGTGTAGGCTCCTATCGTTTTTTTGATGAAACAGAAGAAAAGCCAGATGCGATCAGACCACATGTTCGAACTACAAAAAATGGAAAAGATACGCTCTATTATGAGGCATATAATGCAGCCTTTCAAGTGTCGAACGAGCTTGGAGACGTTCAAATCTATCACAAATCCAAACTAGTACCTGGTGCCGAATTTTTTCCTTTGAAAAATATACTTCCTTTTATGCAGCCATTGGTGGATAAGCTTGGAGGCTCCGTTTATGGATTGGGTAAGCAGGACAAACGTTCTGTCTTTACAGCAAAAGACGGCACTCGAATGGCTCCGGTCATCTGTTATGAATCTGTTTATGGCGAATATACTTCCGACTATGTAAGAACTGCAGGAGCTAATGCTTTAGTCATCATGACGAATGATGGCTGGTGGGATGATACGGCTGGTCATAAGCAACATTTGCAATACGCAACAATGAGAGCCATAGAAACGAGAAGAGGGATTGCAAGAGCTGCAAATACCGGAATTTCTGGTTTCATTAATCAACGAGGAGAAATTTTAGGCACCACCAAATACGATGAACCTGTTAGCCTTAGAGGAACGATTACCTTGAATGATAAAGTTACATTCTATACAAAATACCGCGATTTGATCGCAAGGATTTCTTTATTCCTTTCCGCCTTATTGATTCTAAACCTAATTGCAAAAACCTGGTTAAATAAAGCGAAGCGCGATTAAGGCAGGTTCAAGTTCAAGAATTAAAAGCAAGTTCAAATTAATTTGATGCTTTAGGTTGATTTTGAATTTTTAAGATAATATTTCTACCAGTCTACCAGTCTACCAGTCTACCAGTCTACCAGTCTACCAGTCTACCAGTCTACCTGACTACCAATATCACGCATCTTCAAACGGCACGTTTTTTAGTGTATTCGGCTTCAAATAAATAGCAGCATTTTCTACATCGAAAAAAATATTGAATCGCTTTAACAAACCGCCACCAATAACACTCATTTTCTGACGACCAATAGCACCTTCAAAGAAACTTACCGGGACTTCTGAAAAAGGAGTTTCATTAATAGATAAGAAAGGTAAAATCGATTTTTTTGTTTTTAAAATATTCCCACCAGAGTCGCTGAGTTGACTTTCGCTGATGGTTTTTAATTTTTCACCAAGCTTATGCTCGCCTGAGAATTGGTCATCAAATAATAAATTCCCACTATAACCAGAATGAATCAAGAAGGTGTTACTGTATTCTTTTTCATCAATTTTAAAATCACTGGTTAAAAACATCATGCCCCGATCAATATTCAGTATTGATTTTTTAAAGCCAGCGTCTAAGTCCGGAAGTGAAGAGTGGATGACAAGGATATTCAGATCATAATTGACTTCGATTATTTTATCTTTGAAAAGATTAGGACCAAATTTTCCGTCTGTATAATGCCCTGATTGCTTGCTTTCCCAAACGACGAGACTATCCCAGCTAAATGAATTAATTGCTAAAGTATTATTTTGACTATACCGTGCTTCTCGCTCGCCACCCCAACTTTTCGCCATTTCCGATTGGTCTAAATTGATCTCGTTTATTTTTTTTAATGCAGCAGTGGTTATCGAAACATCACTAGCAGCGGTATGGAACATTAAGTTCAACGTATCCCTTTGGTTTAGGGTGGCTTGGATAGAAATGTTATTATATTCTGTAAAAGTAAACGGGATAGTGTCCGTTTGGATTTCTTTTTCCAGAGTTTGTTGAGCAAAAAGAAAAAGGCTGGAAAAGAGTAGGAGTGCAGCGATGTTGAATTTTTTC